>JANYLE010000126.1 GCA_025363795.1 Mariniphaga sp.
TCTCTCCTTTAAAATTGGGGGCAAAATTAGAATAAAGGACTGATATTAATCGTGATAAAATCGTGTTAAGCGCTGATTACCTAAAGATATAACGTAAAAGATACAAATAGTATTTTTTTTAACAGATCAATCCCATACAAAACGCCATTGTCCATCGGGTTGACGTTTCCAGACCGTGTGAAAGATTCCTTCATTCTGGGTGGTATGTCCTAAACTGTCAGTTGTGGTGTAAGTATATTTCCCATAAGTATATCCAAGATCGCCGGAAGTTGAAACATCTGCAAAATCGGGTTTCCACAGCAATTTGACATCACGTGGAAAAGATTCATATTGCTTTTTAATTGATTCTTTTCCTTTTACCAGCTGACCTTTTCTCTGGACGACCGCAGAATCAGCTGCAAAATGAACAAAAGCATTTTGCACCCCCTCAGACTGAGCCATATCACAAAACTCCTTTTCTACAGCATACAATTCCGACTTTAATGTTTCGTGTGATTTAGTTGCAATTGGTGCGTGACAAGAATAAACCAACGCCGCACCAAGTATTACCTGATATATAATCCTGCGATTCATTGTGGCGTGAATTTAGACAGATCGCTTATTCCCAGTTGTTTTTCAATGACTGAAACTTTTTCGACCATCATTTCAAAACCATCGGCTCCGAATAACTCATGTTCTTTCTTTTCAAAATCTTCGCCCAAAGCGAAATATTCATTTTTGGAAATTATTTTTTTAAGCGCCGGGAACAGGATGGTATCTTCACGTGATTCATGCGGACGGTACATGGTATTAAAATCGCTGAGCAGTTTCACAAGTTTGGGGTTATCAATCGGATCTGTCAATGATTTCAAATTCCCCAATTGTATTATTTGTTCGGTAATTTTCCGGCCTGCCGAATGTTGAATAAAAAGAACCTGGACCAGTTCCAACATTTGACCGGCTTTAGCAAAGCGCGGGAAAAGAAATTTCTCTTCCAGTTTTTCATGGTAAGCTTCAATAAAATCCCGGATGATGATGGCCGAATTTTTCAAAGTATCGGGGGAGAATTGTTCACCGTTAACAAGATGCTGTTTGCATGCGTCATAGATCAACATGACCCGGTTTAAGACCCCATGTTCGCGCATCAGATCCTCCACAGGGGAAATATTATCTTCATCTTCGTCCTTGCAACTGGTAACAAGGCCTAATGTTGCAACACTGGTTAAGGTACCAAACAGTATCCCTTTTCTCAGAAACTCCCGCCGCTTATTTTCAGATTCTTCGACAGGAAGATGCTTTTTTTCATTGAAAATTTCCATAACAAAAGTATTAGAGGTTATATATTCTGAATCAACTGATCAAAACGAACAAACATGATGATCGAAAATTTAAGGTTGTAGCTGCTATTAATTGGTCTTTAACATTTCAACCCGCAATAGCATAACAAAGCAAACGAAATCTGGTTCGGAACAATATAAAACCAGAATGGTCACCTAAAATCATCAATTTCAAAATAAGTTTTCACCGGTTTTGAAAAATGAGTTTAAGGTTTCAGTCTGTATTCCATATGAATCATCTCTCTTGCCAAATCATCCATAAATTTATCATTAGTTCCGCAACAACCACCAAAAATCTTTAAATTAAATTGCTGGTACAATGTTTTCATTTCTTCAATCATCAGATCGAAATCATCGCATTGCAAAATACCGCAATTATCCAGTTCTTCAGGGCTTAAAGCTGATGCATTCGCCTGGATTCCCTTAAATCTGGAAAGTTGTGATTTATTCCTGTTTTTATCATTTGTCAATGCCAGCCGGAGGTTTGTGGGATGGACACAATTTGACATATAACAAACAGGGGGAACACTTACGGAATGGTCAATTATTTCAATAGCTTCGGATATCAGAGTGCCATCGATCAAACAGCCATCTTTCCGGATCATAAAACTGATGATATAGGGAATTTCAGTCTCAGCCGTTGCCCGGGCCATTCCAATTGCTTCATTAATTTCAGGCATGATGCCGGCAAACAAAAAATCAACCCCTTCACGTTCGAACTGAAGCGCCTGGATACGATGAAATTCATGGGATTCATCAATGCCTAAAGCATCCGCAGAACTGTAAGCATCACCTTTACAACCCAACAGACCACCGATAAAAATACTTTGTGAAGAATTCTCATATTGATCTCTAATTCCTTTTAAAAATATACAGGAATCTTTGATGATCTCTTTTCCGCGAAATTCCGACTTTTCGGTTGAATCAAAATTTACTTTGCGGGTTGGCGTCATTACCATTATCGGAAGGTTATACTTTTGACCGATATCAATGTATTGTCTGTAAATTAATTCCAAAACCTGTGGATTAGAATATATTAATCCGGCATGGTTAATATGACGGTCCAGTTCGACTTGGTATTCAGATTTCAGTCTTTCAACTACTGCACCTTCTGTCAGGATTATTTCAGATTCAAGGAATACTTTTTCAAATAATGACATATTAAGGAATGCTTTTACTGTTTTAACAGATGAACCAATGCATAGAAAACATTAAAGATAAGCGATTTCGTATAAATTAAGTCATTGAACGCTCCTAAATTATTCCGATCGTCTTTCTTTTGCAACAAAAAAGCAAAAACTCCTGTAGTCAACGAATAATTGATTACAGGAGTTTTTCAATCCGGAAGAATAGGAGGCCTGCCAGGTATCTAATCATCCTGATATAAGCTTTACTGTTTTTACAAGGCAACAACTACATTGTAAATGGTGCTTTTGTCTTCATAAACCAACACAAATCTATTTACACCCAGATATGCAACCCGGAATTTAGTCTCTTTTATTTTTGGAATTGTTCCATCGATCATGATTAATCCGCTCTCATTGGTAATGCGGTTGATGGTCAAAATGTCATTAAAATCATCTGTGACCATATCAGTACCACTGCTCCATAATTTCAACCTCATCGTCACATTATACTGCGAGTTTCCTTTCACTTTTTCATTGAATTCTTCAAAATTTGGAATTTTATTTGCGTATGCAATACCGTCAAGATTGGTCTCTGTGGTTCTACCTGCCTGGTAATTTGTACCAAATTGATTTCCCTGAGTTCCCTGTTGGGTAAGGAATACAACATTCGCGCCCTGCATGGCTGCTTCCATTTTTAATTTTCTGTAGGCACGTTCTTTGACCCGCTCCATATTAGAGTAAGTTGTCGTTCCTTTCGCTTTTGAACTTACACTGGCCAGTTTATACAAACCGTGTATTTCGCTCTCCACTTTTGTAACACTTACATTTTCATAATCTGCGGGGCCGTTGATCGTTTTAAACGAGGTTGATTCCGCAAATTTCTGAACCCTCCCCGACTTGAACGTTATCTTCTCGATTGTATTTTTATAGATCGTATTAACCAGATCTTCACCCGGATAAGAATACCTTACGGCATCACTCGTTATTTCCTTTATGGAACAAACAATCTTTTCGTTATTGGTGACAATGGTATCTTGTTGCGAATAGGCCATATTAAAACTCAATAACATAAAGAGAAAAGCACAAACGAATTTCATAGGAGATAGTTTTAAAAAATTAATTATAAACAATTACAGTGAAGTACTTTATCAGAATAAAACCAATTTTGCAATAATATTTCTACAGATGTACAAATATAATAACAAAATTGTATCGCATCGGAAATGACTCCGTTAAATTTCCCTTTGCAAAACTTTATTTTAAATCAGGCGGATTTTGGAAAAGTATTGCTTTTCTACAATTGGCGAGAAGGGATACAGCAAAATCACAAAACAATGGATCGTATTTTGAACAGATTATAAGGTTAGGTTGCACTTCGTCAAATATTTCTGACTAAAAACAATCCATTTCAACCCTTCGGCGTTTTACTTCATTAAGAAAGAAGGAGGAGAATTCAGCCTTTGCACCTGTCAACAGAAAGATGGATGTTCCGTGTTCCCGGGCATCCTTATTTTCAACAGAAGCCACCTTTGTGAAATGCTCAAATAGCTGTTGTACTTTCTCAGATGGTTCATTACCAATGAGCAAAACATTTTTTATCCGAATATTAGTTGGAATCCAATAAAGATAATCGGTACTGAAAGAGTAAGCTTCGGCCATTTTTCCACGGTTGTAGAAATTTAATGCCCCGACCTGTCCGTAATTATCGCAGAAAATCATGGTTTCCTGCTTCATACTATCAGACATTTGGGAATAGGCAATTAAAGATTTGGCCGCCATCTCCTTCCATCCCAACATATCGGCAAAATCCTGGGGCAAATGGTGATTCTTTCCATCTTCCCAACGCATAAGTCCCATCGACTCGAACTGTTGTTTGTTCTGTTGTATTTCGGCAGGACTTAACAATGGGAATATCAACTTCGCAACCATGATAAACAAAGCCAGATTGATTACGATATAGACTGGAGCAATCATTTTAAACTTTATGGGATACAGTTTTCCAAGCGCAACTGCTCCAAATGCCACCAAAACCGGGTAAAGGCCTAATGCATAATAATCTTT
Organism: Mariniphaga sp.; assembly: GCA_025363795.1. GTDB lineage: Bacteria > Bacteroidota > Bacteroidia > Bacteroidales > Prolixibacteraceae > JAAFHB01. Next base: position 4,505 of record JANYLE010000126.1, read on the forward strand.
TGCTTTGAAGAAGGTGAAAATAGCGATCGTAAATAGAAAAGTAAACCCGACGACCCGGTACTTTTTAAATGATGCAATATTGAAGAAACCGATAAATGCAATAAGAATCAAGGGAAGTGCTCCAAACATAATTTTGACCTGACTGAGCAGAAAACCACTCCTGTCAATATTATTCAATTGGGTCTCTTTCAGCACCCGCATGTGGTTTATGACCGGAAACTCATGGTTAAACTGCCAAATCAAATTGGGTAATATTAAAATTACCCCAACAATAAGGGCAATATAGATCGATCTGGCAGTAAATACCTTGCGCAAATCAGTTACCAGGAACGCCAGGAAAATCCCCACCAATAGAAAAGCGATGTTATACTTGTTATAAAAACCTATCACGAAAACAAGTGACATTAAAAAGAGCCAGAGAGAACGTTTGTCATCAATATACCTGATCAGCAAATAGAAAACAGATGTCCAGGCCAGGATATCAAATGAATTGGGTTGATAAAGAATATTGATTCTCACAAAAACGGAAAAGATAAAAACAGTTCCGGCAAGTAGCTGAGCCAAAATTGTTCCCCCAAGTTGTTCAATCGTCAGCCAGATCACGATAAGGGTAAATGCGCCGAACAATGCAGGGAAAAAACGTACCCAAAAAATACCACCACCCAACAAATTGATGATCAATGAAACCCATGATGTGAATGGGGGGACAGATATGAATCCTGCAGCCAGATGTTTCGCCTGGTCGAGGTGAAGAAACTCATCACGATGTAGCTCATAAACAGGATTTACGACAATCAGTTGCAATACCATCTTTATCGCAACAAGCAAAAAAAGCAACCAGTAATCTTTGAAAAATAGTCGGAAATTTAGTTTCATAAGTCCGGGTTTTTCAAGTTATGAATTACAAATTAAATTAATGCATGGCGCTAAAATTTCAATGAAACGGTCAGTCCAAAGACTAATCTTTCAACCATTTATTCAGTGTATCAGTCACAAGTTTCCGTTGTGTCTCAGACATTGTACCTATCCGGGTCCGATGACTGCCACCGGGTTGAACCACTTTGAGAATCTTATTATTTCCACGCGTTGAAACAGCCGAGGCTGTCCATGGATCACTCCCGCCATAAATTAACAGAATCTTATCTGCATCCTTTTTTAAATAGCTTTTGACAAGCAAGCTCATGGAAGGATCATAGACAAAGTCACTACCAGCAG
>JANYLE010000134.1 GCA_025363795.1 Mariniphaga sp.
GTGAGCCAAACACACCACCATTCGTAATTGTAAACGTACCTCCGGTCATTTCCTGAACGGTCAATTTTTTATCCCTGGCTTTCTCTGCCAATTCTTTTATCTCCCGCTCAATTGCCTCGATGCTTTTCGTTTCTGCATTCCGGACAATTGGAACCATCAATCCTTTTGGAGTCTGGACGGCAATCCCGATATCGTGATAACGGGGAGTTACTATCTCTTCGCCGTCAATCATCGAATTAATCGTCGGATGTTGCGATAAAGCAATACTAACTGCTTTTGTGAAGAAAGACATAAATCCAAGCTTAAACCCGTATTTATCGACAAATTGTTTTTGGTAAGTGGATCTTAGCGACATTAGCTCACTCAGGTCGATTTCATTAAAAGTGGTGAGCATGGCGGTCTCGTTTTTAACCGCTACCAGCCGTTGACTCAGTTTCCGTCTGAGTGGCGACATGATTACCCGGTCCTGATCCCGTGTAATCTCAATCTTCATATCCAGAGATGGAATGTTTCTTGAATTGATAACCGATTCAACATCCTTACGCGAAATCCTACGAAGTCCGTTTAGGAGGTCTTCGATGTTTAAGCCTGCTTCTTCCATTACAGCTTTGGCAGCTGGTGTAAGTTTTACCTGGTGATCGGTTGCTTCCGAAAAATTGGTTTTGCTTTCAATCGTTTTGGAAGCGGGAATTTTGGAAGCGACTGTTTTTTCAACTACGGGTATTGCAACTGGTATTTCATTTAACAGTATTGAGCTCTTCTCAGTGGGCTGAATTACCTCGTCGGTATCCAATGTGCAGGCAACCGAACCAACCGTCACGCGTTCTCCCTCTTTAAGCAAGATTTTCAGTTTTCCAGTTGCCGAAGCAGTCAAAGATAGGGTTGCCTTATCTGACTCAATTTCAGCAATCTCCTGATCTCTTTGAACGACGGCACCATTTTCTACAAGCCATTTTCCGATTTCAACTTCCGTAATCGACTCACCGGGAGAAGGTATTTTGATTTCAAGAATCATATCAGATAAATTAATTTTATAAATTTAGTTAAAAACGGCATTGAGAATTCGCTCAAGACTTCTTTTGTGTTTCTCCAGGAGTCCGGTGGCCGGACTTGCACTTTCAGCTCTGCTGATTAACTCCAATTGTAGTTCCGGATACTTCCTTGTTATATATGGCCAGACACCCATATTTGCCGGTTCGTCCTGAACCCAAAGTATTCTCTTCGCCTGCGGATTCTCGTATTTGATCATCCGAACCTCTTCCGATGGGAAAGGAAATAGCTGCTCGATCCGAATGATAGCGCAATTTGATCGTCCTAATTTCTCGCGTCTTTCTAAAAGTTCGTAGTAGATTTTTCCGGATGTGAAAATAAGCATTTCTGCTTTTCCAGCCGGGACTTTGTCATCGGTAATTACTTCCCTGAATTCTTGCGAAGTAAGATGTTCGATGGGAGAGATGACCAACGGATGTCTCAAAAGGCTTTTGGGCGTGAAAACTACCATTGGAATTCTGATATTTCCTAAAACCTGTCTTCGAAGCAGATGGAAAAGGCTTGCTGGTGTAGTAGGCATCATTACCTGCATATTGTAATTGGCACACAATGACAACATCCTTTCAATTCTACCACTGGAATGTTCCGAACCTTGTCCTTCATACCCATGAGGCAGAAACAAGACGAGTCCATTCATCAGTCCCCATTTATCTCCTGCTGAACTAATATATTGATCTATTATTACCTGCGCAACATTGCTAAAATCCCCAAACTGAGCTTCCCAGATTGTTAATCCTTTAGGCGTTGACAGCGAATAGCCGTATTCGAATCCCATTACACCGTATTCATTGAGAGGCGAATTTAGAACTGTAAATGGTGCCTGATCTGCAGAGATATTTTTTAACGGAAAATATTTTTCATCACTATTTTCAATCAAAATCGCTGCATGCCGGTGGGAAAATGTTCCACGTTGGCTATCTTGCCCGCTTAACCGGACAGGAACACCTTCAGAAAGGAGTGTTGCAAAAGCAAGCTGTTCAGCCAATGCCCAGTCAACCTTATTGTCAGCCAACAGTTGACGGCGATCATCCAATAATTTAACAATTTTGCCAAAAAAATTCTTGTCTGTTGGTAAGGTGTTTACCTTTTCTGCTATTTCCTTAAGTTTGATTTCTGAAACAGCTGTAGGCGTGGAAATTATTTCGGTAGGTTCCGGAAAACGGTAAGATTTGTATTCATTGACCATGAAGCATTTAATCTTTACCTTTTGGATACTCTTACTAATTTCGTATTTCTCCTCCAGGTGTTGATCGAATGCTGCAATTTCAAGTTGAACCTCCTGTGGTGTCATTACACCATCTTCGATCAATTTATTGGCATAAATATCACGGGGATTAGGATGTTGGGCAATAGCCTTATAAAGAATTGGTTGTGTAAATCTTGGTTCATCTCCCTCATTATGACCATATTTACGATATGACAAGATATCAATGAAAATATCGGCATGAAAATGCTGTCTGAATTCAAGCGCCAGTTTCACGGTGAAGATAATCGCTTCTGCATCGTCGCCATTGACGTGGAAAACTGGTGAGCGCGTAATTTTAGCAACATCGGTACAATAGGTACTTGATCTTGCTTCGAGGTAATCGGTGGTGAATCCAATCTGATTATTTACTACAATATGAATTGTTCCGCCTGTTTTGTAACCGGGAAGTTGTGACATCTGAACAACTTCATATACCACACCCTGACCTGCAATTGCAGCATCGCCATGGATGATAATTGGAGCGATTTTATTAAAATCACCATGATGAGCAAAGTCAATTCTTGCTCTTACCATTCCTTCGACAAGAGGCGCAACAGTTTCAAGGTGTGATGGATTAGGTAGAAGACTGAGCTTTATTTTTGATCCATTTCTTGTAAGAATTTCCTTATCGTATCCTAAATGGTACTTTACATCACCCTGAACGATACCTGCTTCATATTCAGTCGCATAAAATTCCTTGAAAAGATTTTCATAAGGCTTTTTCAGAATGTTTGCCAAAACATTGAGTCTCCCACGATGAGAAATGCCAATTACATATTCTTCAAGACCTAAGTTCACCCCATGTTCAATGATCGCATTTAATGCGGGTATCAGTCCCTCAGTCCCTTCCAGAGAAAACCTTTTTGCTCCAACGAATTTTTTATGGATAAAACTTTCGAATCCGGCAGCAACTTTAAGATGATTGAAAATTTCTTTCCTCGATTCCGTTGGGAGTTCTTCTGTATTCTGGGAACTTTCCATTCTTAGCTTAAGCCAGTCGATCAATTCAGGTTGGCGCATATACAGATACTCCACACCAATTGACTCACAATAAGTTTTCTCGAGATGGGCGATGATTACACTGAGTGATGCCGGACCAATTCCGATTTCTTTACCTGCTTCGAATATGGTATCAAGATCACCCTCCTCAAGGCCAAAATTGTGGTAGTCAAGTGTAGGATTGTATTGTCGGCGTCGTCTGACAGGATTGGTTCTGGTAAAAAGATGCCCGCGTTGCCGGTAACCATTGATAAGGTTGAGAATGCGAAACTCCTTCTCTAAATGACTTTTTTTGACTAAATCCAGCGAACTGGAATCATATGATTTACGAGCCAATTCGAACCCTTCAAAAAAATTACGCCAACTCTCTTCAACTTCCTGTCCATTTTTGAGGTAGCTTTGGTATAACTCTTCTATTGCGCCGATTTCATGATTTCCCACAAGAGAGAACCTGTCCATGTTTAAAATTTAGTTTCAAATATTACAAATAAGCAATAGAATAAGTTCAATAAAACCGTACCTGAATCAACTTTATCTGTTATTCAAAATAATAACAGATAAATATTCTGTTTTGAACTTCGTTGATGCTGATTAATATTTTATGGAGATGTTCATTGCAAATCAGTCGTTAAAAATTTGATTGATTAATTTGGCTTATCCGTTAAAATCAATCATTCTTAATAATCATCATGAGTAAATAAATTAATCGGTTATTTTTGTTCTCAATATTTGTTAATTATAAAGTGTTTATGAAAGTATTCCTGAAACAGGTTGCATCACATTTGTTTGAAATTCACCGTGATAATATAAGTCAACTAACCCTTGTCTTTCCGAATAGGCGAGGTGGAGTATTCTTCACTAATTACCTGAATGAACTGGTTACCAAACCATTGATTTCACCTGAGATTATCACAATTAACGAACTTTTTTCGAAGCTTTCACCTTTGCATGTTCCTGATCGTCTGAGCTTAATATTCCGGCTTTATAAGGTTTACAGGGAATCGACCAACTCTACCGAACTTTTCGATGATTTTTATTTTTGGGGCGAGATGTTGATTCACGATTTTGATCAGGTTGACAAATATTTGGTAAATGCACATGATCTGTTTACAAACGTTACGGAACTTAAAGAGATTGATGAACGCTTTAGTGATTTGCAAACTGAAGAAAGAGAGCGACTTGGTGATTTCTGGAAAACGCTTTCCAACAAAGAAAAAACGCCAAATCAGCAGGAGTTTATAAGGCTTTGGGAAGATTTGAATGGCGTCTACGAAAAATTTAAGACTTCGATGATGAACGAAGGAATTGCCTACGAAGGAATGTTGTACCGCGAGGTGGTTGAAGAGAGTCTTAAAAACAGTTCATCACTTTTTAAGGACAAACACTTTATATTTATAGGTTTTAATGCTTTGAACCGTTGTGAAGAGGAACTTTTCGATCATCTTCAGAGTCTTGGAAAAGCTTCGTTTTATTGGGATTTCGACAACTATTATTTACTCGATCAAACGCAGGAAGCCGGATATTTTATGCGAAAAAATATTGTCAGGTTTCCTCATTCCGGGTACCAGCCTGAATGCAATTCGCTTACGGCGACTCCAAAATCGATGAGAATTGTGAATATTGCATCCCAGGTAGGGCAGGCGCAGGTAGCAGCAAGTGAACTGACCGACCAGTTTAAAGGACAGCTGAATTTTGATGATACTGCGGTTGTGTTATGCGATGAAGAATTGCTGCTGCCGGTTATTAATGCTTTGCCTGAAAGTATTGATAAAGTAAATGTTACAATGGGTTTTCCGCTTAAAATGACACCGGTTTTCAGCCTGATATCGCAGTTAATCGATTTGCAGAAGAATGCCCGAAAATCCGCCGACAAGGTTTCTTTTTATAACAAAGACGTTGTACGGGTATTGAGTCACCAATTGGTTATCGATTTTGAGCCGTTAACAAGTAAAAAACTCATCGATACAATTTTGGCAAATAATGCAATCTATTTATCAGATAATGAACTAGGTGAAAATGCAATTTTCAAACAACTGTTTGTTGCGCCACAAAATATAATTGCGCTTTCGGATTATTTTCTTGAAATATTAAAAGTGATTTTTCTGCATTGGCAGGAGAAAAAAAGTGATGAAACGTCCGATGAATTATATGCTCAGGAAAAACAGGATAACACAACTCAAGATGGGAACTCGGCCATCTACCGCGAATACCTTTATCAGTCCTATCTTGCTGTAAATAAACTTAAAGACATCCTTGTTAATGATGGAATCAAGGTATTTGAGTCGGATAATTTTGTTTCGAAAGAGGCCTTCTTTCGCTTTTTATTGCAATACCTGAGCGGACTCGCAATACCGTTTGATGGCGAGCCACTTGAAGGATTGCAGGTTATGGGAATTCTGGAAACACGGACACTTGATTTTAAAAATATCATCATCCTTTCGATGAATGATGGCATTATGCCCAAAATTTCTTCTTCAGGATCATTTATACCTTATAATCTAAGGCGTGTATTTGGGTTGCCAACGATTGAAGAGCAGAATGCCATGTATGCCTACTATTTTTACAGGTTATTGCAACGTGCTGAAAATGTAACTTTTGTCTATGATTCAGGAGCGGGTGGCCTTTTTACCGGCGAAAAAAGCCGCTATTTGTATCAGCTACAACTTGAATCGCCTTTTAAAATTACGGAAACCAATATCGTTTTTGGGGTGGAGAATATTGCTGTAAAGCCGATTTGTATTGTGAAGGATGAAAAGGTCATGGCCAGGTTGAATGATTACCTGAATGGGAAAAAGCCCTTATCTCCGAGTGCCATTGATAAATACCTCACCTGTCCTTTACAATTTTATTTCAGGTATTCAGCAGGGTTGGACGAACCTGATGAGATCTCAGAAGAAGTCGATGCGATGATTTTCGGAACCCTTTTTCATGATGTCATGGAAAGAATTTACCAACCATATATTGGGAATTTGATTGATAATGAAATGATTAATTCAATCATCCATAATTCTGAATTAATTGATGAGACCATTATTGTATCCTTCCGGGAAGTATATTTCAAAGGAATAAAACCAGGCGAAAAGGTCTCGCTTGTAGGACGGAACTGGCTGATTTTTGAGGTTGTTAAAAAGTACGTGATCCAATTACTGGAGGTAGATCGAAAACGCTCACCTTTTGAGATCGTGGGACTTGAAAAAAAGGTCAATACGACGATTCCCATTAATGATTCCTTGCAGAATGTTTTGGTGGGTGGTATAATTGACCGCATCGACAATATTGATGGATTAATGCATATTCTTGATTATAAAACTGGTAAAGTAGAGATGAGCTTCCCTGTATTAACATCACTTTTCGATAAAGAAAATAAAACAAGGAATAAAGCAGCTTTCCAGACACTGGTCTATTCCTATATTCTGCATAAAAACCAATCGTTGATAACTGAAATACATCCAGGGATTTACTCCTTAAGGGGAATTTTTGAAGAGGACTCTGATCCGTCACTTCGTTCGAAAGAAACCGGAAACCAACCTGTAGAGTTTGTGGCGATTTCGGATCAGTTTGAAACGCATTTCAGACAATTACTCGAAGAGATATTCAATATTGCCATTCCATTCACGCAAACCGATATCGAAGATCACTGTAAGTATTGTTCTTACAAGCAAATTTGCAGACGGTAATATTTTTAGAATTAAGCTATTAGGGTAGGAGGTCTTAATCGAAAATCTTAACCAGCCTATTTTCCCAATAACGCATTAATCCTTTTATTCATTATTGAGCATATCCGGTCTGATTTTTTTCGTTCTTGCATAGGCTTGTTCCTGTTTCCAGTCGTCAATTAACTTGTCGTTTCCGGAGAGGAGGATTTCCGGAACACGCCACCCTTTATATTCTGCCGGCCGCGTATAAACAGGTGGAGTTAGTAATCCGTCCTGGAACGAATCAGTGAGTGCCGAAGTTTCATCTGATAATACACCCGGAATCAACCGGACAATAGCGTCAGCTACGATAGCTGCGGCTAATTCACCTCCCGTAAGTACATAATCACCAATTGATAACTCCATGGTGACCAAATGGTCGCGTACACGCTGATCGACCCCTTTATAATGTCCGCAAAGAATGATCAGGTTCTCTTTAAGCGATAATTGGTTGGCGTCGCGCTGTACGAACTGACGTGCATCTGGCGTAAGAAAAATGACTTCATCATAGTCGCGCTGACCCTTTAATTCACTGATTGCACGATCAATCGGTTCAATTGTCATTACCATTCCGGCACCTTTACTGAATGCGTAATCATCAACACGTTTGTGTTTGTCGGTCGACCAGTCCCTGATATCATGAATAAATATCTCAGCCAACCCTTTATCTTTCGCTCTTTGCAAAATGGAGTGATTGAACGGACTTTCGAGTAACTCAGGAACGACGGTAAGAATATCAATACGCATGATTTTTTTTTGTAAAAGTAGTATTCCCGATCGATCTTCGCAATTGACAGATTGCATTAAACCGAATCAAGCTCATGAAAAGTAATACATAGATGACATAATGGCGCATTTTATATTTCGAAAGTGTCATTATGGCCGTTATCTGAATAGAAATGCCGAAATTATTGAATTGGTACATCAATTGATTAGAAACACACTGAATAAGAATTAAATTTTAAGTGTTAAACAATTTTAATAATAAGCTATGAATGTTTTAAGATTTACAAACCCATTGCGTTACCACGCATTATTAGATAGCTCATTAAATAATTTATTGAGTGATCTGAAAGATGAAGCATGCTATGATATTCCACAAGCCAATGTGGTTGAAAGCAAAGACAACTTTAGACTTGAGCTTTCTGTTCCTGGATTTACGAAGGAGCAAATCGGAATTCAATTTCAGGATAATTTGCTAATTGTGAAAGGTAGCGTGGATGAAAAACCCGCTGAAGAAGAAAAATATCTGTCAAGGGAATTCGGATTAAAAAGTTTTATCAGGCGCTTTTCGATTCCAAAAACGGTAGAGACCGACCACATCAGTGCAAGCTTTTCGAACGGAATATTAACGATAGTTGTTCCTAAAATGGAAGAAGTCAAAGAAAAGGAACCTAAAGATATTCAGATCGATTAAATATCTATCTTTTTAAGAAACAGTACTTTAAGGGGCTTGCGGTCGGCGACTGCAGCCCCTCGTTTTATTCGGTTCAAAAATATGTTTTCGAATTAGTTGAGTATTAGCTTGTAAATATCTATTTTCGTGAAAAATAATATTGAACACACATCCTGGCTTAATCGCCGTAACGAAATTGCAGATGGAATCTAACGAATTGAAAAAAAGCGCAACATCCGAAGAACTTGAGTTTCTCGATAAAAGTGAAACTGTTGGACAAGATGATGCTACAACCTCTGGTGCTATTCACGAAGGCCCTGAAAATAAAATTGAAACATTGGTAGAAGAAGTTGAATCTTCGTCCAGTATGTTGCCAGAATCTGAATTGGTATCTGATTTATTGACAGTTCCGGCTGTTGAAGAAGAGGAAATTCCAGCTCCAACGGTAATTGCTGCTGCTCATGTTGATGAAGAAGTTTCGGAACCTGTTATTAATGTGGTTGAAGCAGTTCAGGAAGAAGTTGCAGCGAAAGAGGAAGTTGTTAAAGCTGTTGAAATAGAGGTCAAAGATGTTCAGGAAGTTGAACCATCTGCGGATAATGAAAATATTCCAACCCCAATTACCGGATTGGCCGGAAAAACTGAGACTGTTTTAATTGATCAGATTGTTCAGACTAGCGAAGTTACTGATGATGATGACGATGATCTTTTCAGTGATAAAGAACCAGATGCAAATGTAATTCCGATTCATGACTATTCTTCTTATAGTAAAATTCAGCTAATTAATACTTTAAGAAAAATATTGGCTGAAGGAAGTATTGACGAAATCAGACCTCATGCCGAAGCAATCAAAGGATGTTTTTACAAGATTCGGAATAGTGAGATTCAGGAGCAAAAACTTGCTTTTACAGCATTAGGAAACGATGAAGTTTTATTTGACCCTCAGGCAGACCCATTTGAAGCTGAGTTAAAAGATCTTCTTCGCGAGTATAAAAATCTTCGTGCGGAACTGAATAAGAAGCAGGAAGCGGTAAAAGAGGAAAACTATTATAAGAAACTTGCTATTATTGAGGAGATTAAATCCTTAATCAATAGTGAAGAATCAATAAACATGACCTTTCAGGAGTTCAACAATCTTCAGGACAAATGGAAGGATATCGGACAGGTTCCACAAACCAGGGTTAAGGATTTGTGGGAAAATTACCATTATCATGTTGAACTGTTCTATGATTTTGTGAAGATCAATCGCGAGTTGCGTGACCTCGATCTTCGCCGTAACATGGACGAAAAGATAAAACTTTGCGTGAAAGCTGAAGAACTTGCAGCGACCGATGCCGATGCATTATCAACTTTCAGAGATCTTCAGAAGCTTCACGAAGCATGGCGCGAAATTGGTCCTGTTCCTCGTGATGGCAAACAAGACTTGTGGGAACGTTTCAAGGTAGCTACTACTATTATTAACAAGCGATATCAGCAATTTTTTGAAATTGAAAGGGCTTCTCAGAAAGAGCAATTACAGAAAAAGGTGGAGCTTTGTGAGTTAGCAGAACAATATTGTGGTTTTACTTCTGACAATCCACGCGAATGGAATGATGTCACCGAGAAGGTGATTGCTTTACAGGAAGAATGGAAGAAATCAGGTTTTGGTCCACGTAAAGAGAATGCAAAAGTTTGGGAACGCTTCAGAGCGGCAAATGATGCTTTCTTCCAAAGCAAACGTAATTTTTGGAACAAGAGTAAAGATCAGCTCAACAAGAATCTTGCGCTTAAACTGGAGATTTGTGAACAGGCTGATAAACTAAAAGATACCGATGACTGGAAAGCAACAACAGACAAGTTAATTGCTCTTCAGAAAAAATGGAAAGAGGTTGGACCAGTACCACGCAAACAATCGGAACTGATCTGGAAACGTTTCCGTAGTGCCTGCGATGAATTTTTCAATCGTAAAACAACCCATTTTTCTGGTGTAACAGGTGATCAGGATGAAAATTACAAGGCCAAGAAAGCTTTGATTGCCGAGATCGAAAGTTTCAAACAGTCGGGAAATGCGAAAGAAGATATCGAAGCACTTAAGAAATTTCAGGAGCGTTGGGCAGAGATCGGTTTTGTTCCGTTCCGCAAAAAAGAAGAGTTACAGGCACAATACCATAGTCTGATTGATGGCCATTTTGATCAACTGAAATTGGATGATCACGATATGGGGCTTTATAAGTTCAAGAGCAAAATTGAACATTGGGCTTCAATTCCACGTGGCTGGTCGAAAATAAATATGGAACGCGACCGCTGTGCGCAACATTTAAAACAACTTGAGAGCGACATCAATACGCTTGCCAATAATGTTGGATTCTTCGGATCAAGCAAAGGTGCGCAATCATTAATCGAGGGCGTAAATGTCCAAATGGAAAAAATTAAAGTCCAGATTGATTACCTCAAGGAAAAAATGAAGATCATCGATTCACAGGAAGAGATAAACTAATGTTTTATTGATATTTAAAAGCCCGTTCCGGTCAAATGGAGCGGGTTTTTTCATTGTATTAACGTAACCTTATTTTAATCTAAAGTTACGCTGATTACGATTATTATTAGTTACTTTGCAAACTTTTAGAACACACAAAAAATCTTATTATTGTGGCCACAACGAAGTATATATTTGTAACCGGCGGTGTGACCTCTTCTCTAGGAAAAGGGATAATTGCTTCATCCCTTGCTAAACTACTTCAGGCAAGAGGATACAAGGTGACAATTCAGAAATTAGACCCCTACATCAATGTTGATCCGGGCACTCTAAACCCCTACGAACACGGCGAATGTTACGTAACAGAAGATGGTGCAGAAACTGATCTTGACCTCGGACACTATGAGCGATTTTTGAATTCCCCAACATCGCAAGCCAATAATGTGACCACAGGCAGGATTTACCAGTCGGTCATTAATAAGGAGCGACGCGGTGATTATTTGGGAAAAACAGTCCAGATCATTCCTCATATTACGGATGAGATCAAAAGATACATTAAATATCTTGGGTCGAAGAAGAAATTTGATGTAGTTATCTCTGAGATCGGCGGCGTCGTTGGAGATATCGAATCTTTACCATTTATTGAAGCCGTTCGACAGATAAAGTGGGAGATGGGTACCGATGCGCTTTTCATCCACCTTACGTTGGTTCCTTACCTTCAGGCTTCAGGTGAATTAAAGACCAAACCAACCCAACATTCAGTAAAAACTTTACTCGAAAACGGCGTACAGCCTGATATTTTGGTTCTGAGAACAGAACATCCGCTTTCACCCGGTATCAAGGAGAAAGTAGCACTCTTTTGCAATGTGAATAAAGAGGCCGTCATTGAATCAATCGACGTCTCCACGATCTATGAAGTCCCTATTAAAATGAGGGAGGAAAAACTCGATGAGATCGTTCTTAAAAAGCTTGGTCTGCCTATCGGGGATCCACCTGAGTTAAAGGAGTGGAATGATTTCCTGGCCAGGTGTAAAAATCCGAAACGTGAAGTGAAAGTAGCCCTTATCGGAAAATATGTTGAACTTCGCGATGCTTACAAATCAATTGCAGAAGCATTAATTCATTCAGGAGCGGCCAACGAGTGCAAGGTTAACATCGAATGGATTCATTCCGAAAGGATCAATGAAGAGAATATCGAGCGAAAACTGAAAGGATGCCAAGGTATTATTGTTGCCCCGGGATTCGGACATCGTGGTATCGATGGAAAAATCCTTGCAGCAAAATATGCCCGTATAAATAAAATACCTTTTTTCGGAATTTGCCTTGGAATGCAGATTGCCGTGATCGAATTTGCCCGCAATGTATTGAAAATGTGCGGCGCTGATTCGACAGAGATGAATACGGAAACCAAATTTCCGGTTATCGACCTCATGGAAGAACAAAAGGAGATTACCGACAAGGGAGGAACAATGCGTTTAGGTGCCTATGACTGTCACCTGAAAAAAGATTCCAAATCGTATGCTGCTTACGGCAAATCAAAAATCGTTGAAAGACACAGACATCGTTACGAGTTTAATGATACTTATCTGAAACAGTTCGAAGATGCCGGAATGAAAGCCGTTGGGATTAATCCCGACACCACTTTGGTCGAAGTGATCGAAATTCCGGATCATCCCTGGTTTGTTGGTGTTCAGTTTCATCCTGAGTATAGCAGTACTGTTCTGCAACCACACCCTTTATTTGTCGCATTTATAAAATCTGTTCTCGATAACTCTAAATAAAAAATACGATCACTAATATTTATGGATAAAAATACGATCACAGGCCTGGCCCTGATTTTTGTGATTCTTGTGACTTTCAGTTACTTTAACAAACCCTCTCAAAGCGAAGTTGAGTTGGCAAAGCGGCAGCACGATTCAACCATTCAGGTTGAAGCAGCTAAAGCACAGCAAGCTGAAGTTGAAGCAAAGGCAGTTACAGCTACGCTGCAGGCCAAAATAACTAACCCACCTTCTGACAGTGCTGGTGTTGCTGGTGTTGAAAATGATCTTAAAAACCTTTACGGCGTTTTCTACGAAGCAGCCAAGGGAACAGAAAAATTCATTACGCTTGAGAATAACCTGATGAAAATCAAGGTTTCAAACAAAGGTGGAAAGATTTATTCTGTTGAATTAAAAGGTTATAAACGGTTTAATGATGCACCCCTCGTTCTTTTCGAAGGTGACAAAAACCGCTTCGGATTGAATTTCTTTTCTCATAATAAAAGCATCCAGACCGATCAATTCTTTTTCACGCCATCTGTTAGCGATACTGTTTTAACCGTTACAGGCAGTGCAGTTCCAAAAGGCAGGGAAGGTCGTGAAAAATACAATGAAGGTAAACCGGGTGCTGCAAAAACATTGGCGATGCGCCTCGATGCCGGTGACGGGGTGTCTGTTGAATATGTGTACTCGCTTAAGCATAACTCCTACATGGTTGGGTTTGACATTAAAACTGCCGGACTTAAGAAAGTGATGGGAGCAAATTCCGATTATATCAATTTCGCATGGACGCAGGAGATGCCACGTCAGGAGAAAGTATCGAAATTTGGGGAGGATAATTACGCTACAACTTATTATAAGTTTGCGCAGGATGAAGTTGATAAAATTTCTCCTTCAAAATCCGAGACCAAAGCTTTAACAACGAAGGTTGAATGGGTGAGTTTCAAGACCCTTTTCTTCTCTTCTGCACTGATTGCGGATAAGGCTTTCCTCAATGGTCAGGTAAGTACAAAGAAAAGAGACAAAGACCCCAGTTTTGTATCTGATATGACTGCTGATTTAACGATTCCACTCGATGGATCAGGCGTCGAATCTTTCCCTGCAAGGTTTTATTTCGGTCCAAATCAATACAATACACTTAAACAATACAAGGTTGGTCTCGACCAGGAATTATCGCTTGGATGGACCATTATCGGATGGGTAAATAAGATTATCATTATCCCTGCTTTCGACTTTCTAAGGGGATACATTGGAAACTTTGGTTTGATCATCTTGTTGCTGACGATTTACGTAAAACTGATCATTGCTCCATTTACTTATAAGTCCTACATCTCGCAGGCTAAAATGAGGTTGTTGAAACCTGAGATCGAAGAGATACAGAAGAAATTCGGTGAAGATAAAAAGATGGAATCGCAACAGGCTGTGATGGCGTTGTATAAAAAGGCGGGTGTCAATCCAATGGGAGGCTGTTTACCGATGCTCTTCCAGATGCCGATCCTCATCTCGATGTTCTACTTCTTCCCGATTTCGATTGAATTGCGGCAGCAAAGTTTCCTTTGGGCGCATGACCTTTCTTCGTACGACTCAATTTTCACGCTTCCTTTCGAGGTTCCA
>JANYLE010000135.1 GCA_025363795.1 Mariniphaga sp.
TGACAATTGAAGGAACATTTGTTATTACTGGTATGAAAATCTCTTTTAGTCAGGGCTATAAACCTGGTGAGGATATGTTGGATTATACAGGTTCAATTGGTAATATTATCCCCACATGGTTCTCCGGACAGGGTTATTTATTACTCAAAGGCGATGGTCATACAACGACGGAAAATTACCGGGATGCCATAAAATTGGTAACCTATAAGAATAATAATCCCATTCCGACCCTCGGCGCCCGCAAGATTTCAATTACGCTTGAAGATGCGGATTACCTTCCTGCGACAGGTCATTTTTATCGCTTCGTTGAAAAGTCAAATATGACATGGTCCGCAGCCAGGGCTGAAGCTGAATCTGTCACGTACTACGGTTTAAAAGGTTATCTCGCAACAATAACAAGTCAGGTTGAAAATGATTTTATCAAACTTAAAACAAAGGGCGTAGGCTGGATTGGTGCATCAGATGCAGGTCTTGAAGGTCAGTGGCGCTGGGTTACCGGGCCTGAAGGGACAGAGGATGGTGGTAAAGGTCGTCTTTTCTATGTTACAGGATCAGGACCTGTTACGGGGGAATATACGAATTGGAATACTGGTGAACCAAATAACGTTAATGGCGGTGAAAATTATGCACATATCACGGTTTTCCCAAATAATCCTGCCAGTTCCTATAAATGGAACGATTTACCGGATTCCGGCGGAACCGGAGATTATGCATCCCGGGGATATTTGATCGAGTTTGGCGGGTTCCCTGGTGAACCAACGTTAGAGCTTTCTGCAACACTTAATCTTCAGGTTAATACAATGCTTTTTAACACAGGAGTTGTCCCTCCAATTTGTGAAGGTAAGAGTTACATGCTGAATATGGCAGACCTGAATGCTATTCCTGCAACTTATAGCTGGTCACCAGTCGAATCACTTTCGTCTGCAACGGTTGCCAATCCTTATGCAACTCCTGTCGTCACCACAACTTATACTGTCTCAGGAAATCGGGGGGCTTGTAACAGTACTGCGACTTACACACTACCGGTTAATCCAAAGCCTGCCTCACTTCTAAATCCGATAGAAAATATTTGCAAGGACCAACCGAAAACGCTTGATCCAGGATCAAATCCAGGTTATACCTATCTTTGGAATAATGGTTCTTCTGCTCAAACAATCACAGTTAATGCAGCAGGTATTTACAATGTTACTGTAACGACAGACAAAGGCTGCTCCTTACCGTTCAAAACAGAGGTGGTTGTTCATGAATATCCTACCATTGATCTTTCAAACCTAAAGTCGCTGATTTGCGGTGATACAAAAAGCACAATTGTGGATATTACAACAAATGTGACCGATTATACGCTTACAAGTGTTGACAATAGGGCTAATGTTAATGGGTTGAATGTAGCTGTTACAACAGATGGTGTTTATCCCATGAAATTTACTGCCAATCATCAATATTGCCCAAGTCATGAGGATTTTAATCTTTCTTTTTACAAAAATCCCAAAGGTGTGCTCACGGTCAACGGACAACTGGAAGGTCAAAAGTGTTTCGGATACAATTTAGATGCTGGTTTTACGCCAGAAGGAGATCTGACAAGGGCAAATTATGAATGGGATTTTGGAGGATTAGTGATCGCAAATGGTATCGGTCTTAATACACAGGTGGTACCCCTTGGGGTTAGTCTTTTAAAACGTGACCTTAAATTAACTGTTTCTCAGGACGGGTGTTTCACAACTTTTATCAAACCGGATATTCTGGTCATTCCTAATCTCAGTCTCACAAGTGATAAAAATCTTGGATGCGAACCTCTTGATGTCGTATTTACAGCAAAAAGTGAGGGAGCGATTAAATACGATTGGGTGTTCGGTGATTCAAATGTTGTCATTCCCGGATTAACGCCCAATCAAAATCATACCTATCAAAATTCAGGATTTTATGATTTGAAACTGAAAGTAACTACAGGAGATGGTTGCACCAATGAAGCGATAGTTCCCAAAATGGTTCACGTTGCTCCAATTCCGGATGTGAAATTTTCCCTTTCATCTGGGGAGTGTCTGAATCCAGGTGAAAACCAAATCAAATATATTGGAGATATTGGGACTGTTAATGATAAATACCAATGGGATTTAAGCGGTTTTGATCCCTCTGAGATTATAAAAGATCCGCTACAGACACAAGGTCCCTTTATTTTTGATCTGAAAACCAAACCACAGACAACTGTCGGATTAACCGTTAAGTCGGAATTCGGATGCGAAAGTTTGCCCGGAAGCATTGTATTAAAACGGAAACCTGATTTTACAATCAGTCCCACCTTGATTGCCGGCTGCGTTCCTTTTGAAACTCAACTAACAGGGGTCATAAAGGATACCGATAAGATCGATTTTACCTGGGATTTTGGCGACGGATTGACCGGTTCCGGATCACCTGTATTGCATACCTACGAACAACCCGATAAAAGCTACACGATTACCCTGATAGGAAAATCGTCATTAACCAACTGTCCAAATGTGGTAGTTGGAACTGATATTTTAAAGACCTATCCCAAGCCAACGGCAAAGTTTAGCATGGATAATAAAGTGGTCTACAATGATAAACCCGACGTGAAGTTTACCGATCTAAGTATTGGGAATCCTACAACCTGGTTATGGAATTTCGGTGATGGAGCAACTTCAATACTGCAAAACCCAACCTATCACTTTCTTAAGATGGGGCATCAAAAAGTATTGCTTGAGGTGGCCAACAGCTACTTTTGTACTGATACGATTTCTCAGAATCTGCTTGTTGCCTTCGACCGTTTATTCCCGCCTAACGGCTTTTCGCCCAACGCACCCAATAGTATTGATCGTGTATTCCTCCTGAATTCTGAAGGTATTGTTCCGGAAGGTTATCATTTCACGGTGCTTAGTCGTTGGAATGACATTGTTTTTGAAGCAAAGGATGAAATCAAAGGCTGGGACGGGCGAATGGCAAACGGCACATTTGCTCAACCCGGAGTTTATGTATGGATACTCAATTTTACCGATTTTATTGGAAGAAAACATCAGCAAACAGGAACGGTAACATTGGTTTTCTGATTTTTAGAAACAGATGACCTGCATCTGTCACCTATTTTCACAAATCTGATTCACCATTAAATTTGTGGAATCATCATCTCGTTACCGTAAAAACGACGGTGGAATTCGCCGAAGAAAAAGGTCAATGAAATCTCATGCGAGCCAAAGCTGTAGGCGGCAATATTCGATAACGAGAAATCATAACTGTACCCAAGCTGAAACTTCGGCAATTGAATCCCGATCATGGCAATAGCAGCATCCGGCCTTACGGAAAGGTTATTGCGATACCACAATCCGAAACTTAGCCAATCTTCTTTCATGTAAATACCTGCATTGATCTGCTTGAAGGCTCCTTGTTGTTGGTAGATTAAATTTGGTGAGAGTGTGAACTCCTTCGAAAGCAATCCACGGTGAAACCGATGCCCTTTAGCCCCGGCATGCAATGTTATTTTAAGTGGGAGTCTTCCAACCTGATCGCCTTCAATAATTGACTGATCTGGCTGTGTAAGATGGTGGAGTGCTAAGCCAAAATAGACATCGTCCATCTGGCCAGCTAATCCGAAGGAGAAATCAGGAAATATTTTTTGTCCATCTTCAAAAGGAAGCGGATAAGTTCCTATGATTGTTCCGGTTCCCTGATCAATCATACCTGGAAAAATCAATCCGGATGTATTGAACTGCTTATAAATAAACCCAGCCTCGAGCGCCATTGTAAAAAACAAACGGTCATTGGCCTGCACATGATAGGAATAAAGAAAAGAGGTGTTGATGCTGTTGACGACGCCATTTAATTCTCTGTCATACATTATTTTCATCCCAATTCCACCACGGATGCTGTTGACGAATTGGTCATATGTGAAGTTGTAAGTGACATAGGTATTCCCCTGTTTGGGCCACTGATTCCGGTAGTTGGTCACCATTCTTGGGAGTGCGCTTGTTCCTGTCAGTGCTGGGTTTAAATAGAGCGGATTTGCATAAAACTGTGAAAACTCCGGATCCTGGGCTTTTAAAGCGGGGGAGGTGGTCGCCAGGAAAAAAGCAATAAGGACAATACTCTTAAAACAAAAATTCCGGGGACGATCGATCGGATTAAGTCTTAAAAAAATATTAGTTGTTGCTTTATGCCTTTTATTCACTTTTAAATCAATTCTTTAATTGATATGTAGTTTTTCGGGTGTTAAAACGGATTCAAGGAAGTCTGGATCATTAAATACGAAACTTCCCTGGTTTAAGTTTCTTAGATTAATAAAATGTTTCCGAATTTTTTGAAGAAGGTCGTGCATCGACCATCTTTAATCTACATATTCTTGTTTTTCAGGAATATCTTGTATGATTGACAATGAGCTATTTAGAAAATAGGCTTTTTGTTCTGTAGCATCTTTTAGTGCTTCATTTATTTTAATGATTTCTGCGTCAATTACTTTTTCTTCTATTTTGCCAACCATATTTTCTATGACTGTAAATGCCTCGAATGCAATGAGAAATTCTTCGCGGATGATCAGATCAATAAAGAATGGAAGATACTCATTATAGGTAAGGCCGTTTTGCCAACAAGAAGAGACCAGGTCCTTCCGTTCACTGATATATTTTTCATTTTGAATGGCTGCAATCAAAACCGGGATGCTTTCCTTGTCCTTCAGTTCTGATAACAGGTTTAAAATGCTTTTCTTTATTTCAATATGTTCTGTATCATGTAATAACTCAATGATGCCTGCCAACGTATGGCGATTCCCGGATTCTCTGACAAGCTCAATCGTTTCTAATACAAGTTCCTGATCGGATGATTTTAAGTCAGCTATGATTTTTTTTGATTTTAAGTCAATCTCCATACAACGTAATTTTATTATTTCCTGTTAAACTCGCCTGACAAGGTTCATCCTGGATGTTGATGAATCATGCCATCGGCACAATTTATAGTTGCGGTTTTTTAAGTAAGTTGACAAAGATAAAATTTTTTTCCTGAAGTGAATATGTAATTCGCATTACGTAGGTCTTCTTGAAACTGCTTACAATCTGACAGATAGATTAAGGAACAACTGATATCAATATAGTCGGTGTGCGCGGCGGCTTCATCGCTATACGTTTGGTCTTCATTAGTTTCTGAACCTAAAGAAGGGAATTTCATTAACTGTAGAAGGGTTACGTGAAATCGGAATAATAAATACGAATTACCGCTTATACCTTTTAATGATAAATGATGCTATTTGCAGAAGTATTCCCGAAGACCGGTAAGCTTAATCAACAGTCACGGAAATTAATAAATGGAGGTAAAAAGTGGTCGGTCGAACGGATTCCAAAAACAGTATATTTGCTCACTTGATAAAAGTTAAAAATTCTTTGGGGTAACTTTAGGATGTGGTCTGACCATATTTTAGCATTAACCCCGATTTACCGTTTTTCGTCGACGTTGTAATAAATGGATAAAAATACAAAATTTGAACGGTCACTAGGTCTGGGATATGTTATCGTTGTGGTAGTTGGCAATATTATTGGCTCTGGTGTTTTTAAGAAAATCGCACCAATGGCCTCAGAACTTCATTCGTCTGGCTGGGTATTGCTTGCATGGATTGTTGGTGGGTTGATTACACTTTTCGGCGCATTGAGTAACGCTGAAGTTGCCGGTCTCCTGGCCGATACTGGTGGTGATTTCGTTTATCACAAGAAAATTTATAACCGGTTTTTCGCTTTTATTTATGGCTGGTCTTTATTCACTGTTATTCAGACAGCCGCAATCTCATCGCTTGCGTATGTGTTTGCCCAGTCCCTCAATAGTTTAATTTCGTTACCCGATTTGCTTCCTTCGCTGAATAGTTTCACCATTGGTGGTATATTTTTCCCGTTTGCAGATTTCACGGTTAAACTTACAGCGATTTTCCTCATTCTTATCCTTACCCTTGTCAATATTAAAGGAATAAAAAGCGGCGCTTTTGTGAGTAAACTGGTTTTGATACTGGTATTTACGGGAATTTTCATCATTGTTGTTTTTGGTTTGGGAAGTCCTCATTCTGCAGCTACCCGTAGTTTCGATTTTAGCTCTACGTCAAGTAATTCGGTGACACTTTCGGCTTTCTTCACTGCTATGCTGGCCTCGTTCTGGGCTTACCAGGGTTGGGCAACCGTTGGATTTATTGGAGGCGAAGTAAAGGATCCGAAGCGGAATATCCCCAGGGGAATTATCATCGGCGTTTTTATGGTGATTGCGATCTATTTGCTGGTGAATGTCACCTACCTTTCCTTACTATCAATTCCGCAACTGGAGCAGATTTACAAATCCGGGAACCAGATTGCAGCCATTGAGGCTGTCCGGGTTTTTTGGGGCGATAATGGTGCACTCTTTATTTCAATGCTGATTCTGATCAGCACATTGGGATGTACCAATGCGACGATTTTAGCAAGTCCCAGAGCCTATTTTGCAATGGCAAGAGAACACCTGTTTTTTCGGGGAGCTGGAGAATTGAACAAATCAAATGCACCCGGCAATTCATTGGTGTGGCAAGGGGTTTGGGCTTCTGTTTTGGTGCTTTCGGGTACGTTCGATCAGCTGACCGATATGATCATCTTTGCAGTATTCGTATTTTATGGCGCCACATCTTTGGGCGTATTTATTTTACGCCGGAAAATGCCTGATGCGCCACGTCCCTATAAAGTTTGGGGATACCCGGTTGTCCCAGCAATTTTCATTGTATTTTGCCTGATCCTCTTTGTAAATACAATTATAACCCGACCCAGGGAAGCTGGCATTGGGATGACGTTGATTCTTACTGGTCTGCCTGTTTACTGGTTTCTCAATAGAAAGAAGAGAGGCGGAAATGATGATTCTTCTGTTTCTAAGACAGAAGAAATACCTTCCTGATTCATCGAAATACAAGAAAAACCATAATAGCCATATTAGTTTGTGTGCTAATGTGGCTATTGTGGTTGAAATTTAAGTTCAAAACTATTTCAGTTTGTTGATCAAATATTTGCCCGTGTAGGATGCATCACATTTTACAAGCTCTTCAGGTGTTCCTTCAAACACCTTATAACCACCGGTTTCACCACCTTCAGGTCCTAAGTCAATGATCCAATCGGCAACTTTGATCACTTCTGTATTGTGTTCGATAATCAGAACTGTGTGACCTCTCGATATGAGCGCATTGATGGCATCAAGCAGTTTGCGGATATCATGGAAATGGAGCCCAGTTGTAGGTTCATCAAAAATAAACAGGGTAGGG
>JANYLE010000148.1 GCA_025363795.1 Mariniphaga sp.
CATCAGGCTTACGAGATTACAGGGCCCGAGGCAATGGATTTTTATCAGATAGCCCGTATATTTTCCAAAGAACTTGGACGTGAAATTAAGTATACCAGGCCTTCTGCAATCAGGTTTGTCAGGCAAAAGTTACTTGATAAAAAGCAATTGCTTTATGTACTAACCCTTTCGTTATTGTACAATGCTGCTCGCAACGGGAAAATGAATTATACGAATGATGTTTTTCGCAGCATTACCGGGCATGATCCACGCAATATCACCGACTTTATCCATGATTACAGGGAGTGTTGGGTAAAACCGGATAAGAAAGATGAACCGGTAGTTAGAAAAAAGAGACTGTATCGCCGCCGTATAGCGAAATAAATCCCACTAACCACGCCTGAATCCAGGTTCTTTTAATTCCACTTAAGCTTTAATAGGTGTCTGCTGATTTTATAAATTAGGATCAGATGGTTTCCTATCTTGAAATTGGGCAGGAGCCACCAGTCGTGTTTGCCAATATTTCCTAAAAACACCTTTGCCAGCAACAATACTAAACTACTTTCCGGATGAGAACTACCCTATTGATTTGTGTCCTGATTTTGTTCTGTGAATTTTCATTTTCGCAGGAATTCAAAGGTTTAACTTCTTCTATGGATAAGATGGAAACTGCAGCAATCATTGCGACAGCAAACCAATATTTAAACTTAGCCCCACAAACTGTGACGGCGACCAGTTGCGGGAGAAGCGCTGGGGGTATCAATGATTTTTATTCGGAAGGTGATTATTGGTGGCCAGATCCTAAAAATGCTGAAGGACCCTATATTCAACGTGACGGGCAATCAAATCCGGGAAATTTTGTGGCGCATCGAGAAGCTGTTTTTCGTTTGTCAGATATTGTTGGAACACTCACCTCTGCTTATCTTCTTACGGGCAATGACAAGTACATTCGTGCAGCAGAAAAACATTTCAAAGCCTGGTTTATTGCTCCTGAAACCAGGATGAATCCCAATATGCGTTTTGCACAGGCAATTAAAGGAAGGTTTACCGGTCGATCTATCGGATTGATCGATGCAATTCATTTTATAGAAGTTGCCCGTTCGGCTAAAATTCTTCATGATTCGCAAGCTATTAATAACGAACTGTACGATGGCGTAAAGCTGTGGTTCGGTCAGTTTCTGAACTGGATGTTCACCCATCCTTATGGCATTGAAGAGATGAATGCCAAAAATAATCACGGAACATGTTGGGTAATGATGGCAGCCGCATTTGCAGATCTGACTGCTGACGCTGCAAAACTGGAGTTTTGCAGTAACCGTTTTAAAGAAGTTCTTCTGCCCGGACAAATGGCTGCTGATGGCTCTTTCCCTCTTGAAATCAAACGTACAAAGCCATACGGATATTCGCTTTTTAACCTTGACGCAATGTCCACTATTTGCAAAATTCTCTCAACCAAAGAAAATGATTTGTGGCGCTTCACAACTCCCGATGGCCGCAATATGAGTAAAGCAGTTGAGTTTATGGTATCGTTCGTTATCAATAAAACAACATGGCCTTTCCCGAAGGACATTATGTATTGGGAGGAATGGCCGGTTCGACAACCATTCTTGCTTTTTGGTGCACAGGCATTTAATCGACAGGAATATCTCGAACTCTACCTGAGTCTAAAACGCGATTTGACTGTTTATGAGGTGATCCGAAATGTACCGGTCAGGCATCCACTTTTATGGATGAAATAATACATTCTTTCTGACGTTGTTGATTCAATCCCCTTTTTAAAACGATTAAAGGAGTTATTTATTACTTTTATCCACTGTTTTACTGAATGAAACTATTGGGTTCTCTTGCTTTTTTATGGAACCATCACCAATTAAACTTTAAAATCAAATCATTTATAAACAAAGTCTTATGGAATCAAATGAATCATCAAGGCGTTCGTTTTTGAAAAAAGCGCTTGTGCTTTCTGCCGTCACCGCACTTCCAACCATTCTTACCAAATCAGTATCAGGAGCTGTGCTTCCAGCCACTAAACTGGCAAGTGCGGGAGAACGGGTCAACCTGGCTTTATGTGGTATTGGGAACCGTGGCGGAGAGATTGCCAAAGCATTGTACGATACCGGTCTGTGTAACATTGTAGCCCTTTGTGACGTGGATATGGGTGCACCACATACTTTGAAAGTGATGGAAATGTTTCCGGATGCACCACGTTTCCAGGATTTTAGGGTGATGTTCGATAAGATGGGAAGTCAGATAGAAGCGGTTACAGCCGGTGTTCCTGATTTTTCCCATTTCCCGATTGCAATGCTCGCGATGAGTCTGGGTAAACATGTTTACAGTGAAAAGCCAATGGGGCGCACTTTCAACGAAGTTGAATTAATGATGAAAGCTGCCAAAAAATACAAGGTTGCCAACCAGATGGGTAACCAGGGACATTCGGAAGCTAATTATTTCCAGTTCAAAGCCTGGACAGAAGCTGGTATTATCAAAGATGTTACTGCTATTACGGCTCATATGAATTCTGCCCGCCGCTGGCATGGATGGGATTTTAAAAATGCCAGATTGCCTGAAGGACAACCTATTCCTTCAACGCTCGATTGGGATACATGGCACATGACGACTGCAAAGAAACACGAATACAACAAAGATTATATCAATGGACAATGGCGTTGCTGGTACGATTTCGGCATGGGAGCTTTAGGTGACTGGGGCGCTCACATTATTGATACGGCCCACGAATTCCTTGAGTTAGGATTGCCTTATGAAGTTGATCCGGTTAAGCTTGAAGGTTATAACAACTTCTTCTTTCCAATGTCTACCACCCTATCATTTAAGTTTCCCAAACGCGGGAATATGCCTCCAGTTGAAATTTCATGGTACGATGGGGTGAACAATGTTCCTGAGGTTCCCGAAGGTTATGGCGTTTCGGCGCTCGATCCGAATATTCCGCCAACAAGTACAGGCAAGATTCAACCTTCCAAACTGAATCCTGGAAAGATCATTTACAGTAAAGAGCTGATCTTTAAAGGAGGTTCGCATGGAAGTACTTTATCGATTATCCCTGAGGCAAAAGCCAAAGAGATGGAGTCGAAATTGCCTGTCGTTCCCAAGAGTCCATCGAACCACTTTGCCAACTTCCTGCTCGCATGTAAGGGTCAGGAGGTATGTCGTTCGAGGTTCGAAATTGCCGGGCCGCTGAGCCAGGTGTTTAATTTAGGAGTGTTGGCACAACAGCTGAATACCAAATTGTTATTCGACCGCGAAACCAAACAAATCACCAACAACAAAATGGCCAATGAGATGCTTGTCGGAGCACCTCCCCGCAAAGGATGGGAACAGTATTACAAACTCT
>JANYLE010000159.1 GCA_025363795.1 Mariniphaga sp.
TCAAAGACTAATTCTGCAAAAGAAAGATTACCTTTGCGCCAAAATTAAAAGGATTGAGAATGACGACATTTGAAGGATTTGGGATTGGTAAATCTATTTTGAAAGCATTGGATGAGATTGGATTTACAACGCCAACCCCAATTCAGGAACAGGCAATCCCCGTAATTAAGGCGGGAATGGACGTTCTGGGAATAGCCCAGACCGGAACCGGCAAAACAGCTGCCTATGTCATTCCACTCTTGATGAAACTTGTGAAAGCCGAAGGAAAAGATCCACGTGCTATCGTGCTGGTCCCTACACGGGAACTGGCAATCCAGGTGGGCGAAGATATTGCAGAATTATCCCAGTTTACTAATATCCGCCATGCTGCAGTTTATGGCGGTATTGGATGGACAAAACATGCTGCCTTGCTCGAACCAGGCGTCGATATTCTCGTGGCAACACCAGGAAGGTTATGGGAACTATACCGCGCTGGCGCTTTTGCCATGAAGTATGTAAAAACACTTGTCGTAGACGAAGCTGACCGTATGTTAGACATGGGCTTTATGCCTCAGCTGAATAAACTGTTCGAAGTGATCCCGCCCAAAAGGCAAAATCTCCTTTTCTCAGCGACTTTCTCGGAGAGTATCGAAACAATGAGCCACGAATTTCTCACCTTTCCTCAACGGGTGGAAGTTGCTCCATCAGCAACTCCTGTCGATAAAGTGACACAATATTTTTACCGTGTTCCCAATTTCAGGACTAAGCTGAATTTCCTGAAGCAACTGCTCACCAACGAAGAGGAGTTTAAACGCGTGCTCGTTTTCTGCAGAACCAAGGAGAATGCCGAAGACGTTTTTAAAGTGATCAATCGGAAAACGGAAGGCGAAGTGAGGATTCTTCATTCAAACAAAGCCCAGAGTGCCCGAATCAATGCAATTGATGCTTTTAAATCGGGGAACGTCAGAGTTTTGGTATCTACAGATGTTTCAGCCCGTGGAATCGATGTCAGCAAAATATCACATGTGATCAATTTTGATCTTCCGCCAAGGTACGAAGATTACATTCATCGGATTGGCAGAACAGCACGGGCAAATACCGACGGAGTAGCGATCTCATTTATCGGACCTGAAGAAGATTACCATCTCGAGAATATTGAAAAACTGATCAGGATGAAGATCGAAGAGCGTCCATTGCCAGATGATATTGCTGTTGTCCCTTTGAGTAATCCTGAAAAACAGCACATTGACCGCGAAATTGACCGTCAGAAAAGACTTGCAGATCCCGAATTCAAGGGCGCTTTTCATGAGAAAAAACACAGGCAACCCAAAAGCAGTCCTTTCAAAGTCAATCAGAAAAGTAATCTGACACGCGAAACACTAAAGAAGGATCGAAAGAAAGGACGGTAATCTTTATGGTTGAATGGATTTAGGGTTTTAAACGCTTAGATTAGTTCAGCCAAAATGTTGGTGGGTCGAATTGGATAACTTGATACGCCCCAATTTACACTTTCACCCTTTCTCAGGGAGCCAGTCTCGAAATTGTCCAACCCTCACCTTCGCGGGTAAATAAGATTCTGTCATGAAGTCGGCTGGGACGACCTTGCCAAAACTCAATTTTATAGGGTTCAACGATATAACCTCCCCAATAAAGTGGTCTTACCAACTCATTTTCTTGCGCTTCACCATGTTGTTCGGCCCAAAGTTGTTCAAGATATTCCCGGTCGGGAATCTTTTGACTTTGATTGGAGATAACGGCACTCAGGCGGCTTTCATAGGGACGGCTGTTAAAATAGTCATCTGAAGTTTGGGCAGAAGTTCTTATTGCCTTCCCTTCAATCCGGACCTGTCGTTCCAGTTCGGGCCAATGAAACAATAATGCAACATTTTGATTTATTAACAATTCCGCCCCTTTTCTGCTCGAATAATTGGTAAAAAATCCAAAACCGCTATCGGAAAAGGCTTTTAAAAGCACCACTCGCGCGGATGGAATACCTTCGGGTGTTGCAGTTGCCAAAACCATCGCAGTAGGTTCATTCACTTTTGCAGCAATGGATTCGTTCAGCCATTTTTCGAATTGCCGCAATGGATTCCGGCTTATCTGATTCTCATCCAGCACTTTGAGCTTATAGTCAATTCGAATATCTGCAATGTTCATCCTGATCGTTTTTAGAAAGAAACGTGCTCGTCCCCTGAATTGTTTATCCTTGATTGTGAACCACTGGACGCTTCCCTGAACTCGTCCCTTTTTGTTTAGCCACAAAATATCCCTACCTTTGTCTTTACAAAACGTGTATTGAGAAGGAAATTAGTCATGGAAAATCAAGAAAAGAATTCGTCGAAAGACAAAAGAAATAATTTGATTGTCATTATTTTATCTGTTATAATTGTCATTTTGGCCTGTCTCTTTTTCTGGCAACGGAGTTCCTATAAAACCGATGCGGCTTTAATCAGGGCTGAAAAGGATTCAATTGCATCGGAATTAACCAAAATGGTTACAGGATATGATTCTATTCGTTCTGAAAATGATTCGTTAAATAAAACCATCAGCTTTGCTCAGACCAAGGTAAAAGATTTGCTATTGGAAGTTGGTCAGGTGAAAAATGTCAGCTATCAGCAAATAACAAAATACCGGGAGGAAGTGACAACCTTACGCAACATCATGCGCGATTATATCGTCCAGATTGACAGTCTCAACCAGAAGAATCAACGCTTAATGGATGAAAACCTGAATGTTAAACAACAGGTTACTGAAGTGCGTGGCATCAATCAACAGCTGGAAGAGGATAAGAAAAAACTGGAGCAGACTGTTACATTGGCGGCGCAACTGGAGGCTACCGGGTTAAGAGCTACTGGAATCACTGCGAAAGGAAAAGAGCAGGTTAAGTCCAATAAAATTGAAAAAGTAAAGATTGATTTCACGCTGAATAAGAACCAGACTGCGAAACGCGGCTCAAAAAATATCTATGTCAGAATTCAACGTCCCGACCAGATTCTGTTAATGAAATCAAACACTGATGTCTTTAAATTTGAGGACATGAAAATACCCTATTCTGCCATGCGTGAAGTGGAATATGAAGGAAATGATATTCCAATCAGTATTTATTGGGACAATAGCGGTCAATCTCCTTTGATTCCAGGCAAATACACAGTTGATGTTTTTGCTGATGGAAAAAATATTGGCACTACGGCCTTTGAGGTGAAATAAAAGCAATTTGATTTCCTTATCCCCTTTTTCAGGATGTATCAGCTCTCCGAATTACAGAAATATCTGAAACGGATCAATGCCGGACATTTACTCGATGTAGCAACAGGTGAGGGGGATTTCTTGTTATTCCTGCTCGAATCGTTCAGTTCCTTTGATTCGGCCACCGGACTTGACATCAACCCTGGAAATATAAAAACTGCCAGAGAAAAAGTCGGGAGGCAAAAAGTAGATCTGATCCAGGGAAACGTGCGGAAGCTCCCTTTCGAAGATAACTATTTCGATACGATCACTGTTTCCAATTCGCTTCACCACTTCGAAAATCCGTTAAAATCAATTCAAAGCATGTTGCGGGTCCTGGTTCCCGGCGGGCTGCTCATCATCAACGAAATGATCAACGAACACCTAAATGCCGCACAACAAGCTCATTTCGAATACCATTCATTGAAAGCAGAAATTGATACGGCGACCGGAGGTTATCACCGTCGGATTTATAATAAGGATGAAATCATGGAGCTTGTCAGGGAATGTTCGCTTGAACCAGCTGTCCTGGTGGTATCAGAAGATCCTCCGATCATCTATTCCCGCGAAAAACTATGGCAATTTTTCCATAAATTCGATGATTTTATCAGTAATGCCACCCATCTTCCAAACGGGCTTGAGTTTGAACAACGTGCCCAGACGATCAAGGAAATGATCGAAACAAACGGATTACAGAAGCCACCTCAAATTGGCATACTGGCTTACAAAGATTAGGTCCATCCTGATCTGAAATGTTGTTGTTTCAATGGTTTCGTGACTTTAGTTCCGGATTAAAACTCTGGATTCAACCGAATCCGACCCGCAAATATTCCAAACTGCAAATTTATTATGAAAAGAATCCTGACATTTTCCGGTCAGAATAATCCGATTTTTCAGCGCTATTTTATCTTCCCGACTTTAGAAATTAATCTTGTCTTTGGCTCATAAACAGTGTGTGAGAAATCAATCATAAATGAATTCGACTAATCAAGCTATTAATCTAAATATCTACCTATTGGATCATTAATGTGTAAATAAAAGACATGATATCCACTCCTATTAAGAATCAATCCAGATTTACTTTTCAGTCGGAGTAACCTTTTTTTTTCGTTATATTTGACGCCGATGAACAACTAATTATTAATTCCAGAATACCATTTTTCTTTTTTTATGATCAAAAAATCAAAATTTACCAAATGGTCTTGGTTTGTATTTTTTACCGGATTGTTTGCTTGCGCGATCTTGCTGTTTGCCAGCAACAAAGCATTAACCTATACCTCTACTGATGAATACTGTCAATCTTGTCATATTCACCCCGATGCCGATGCATCATGGAAAAAATCAACTCATTTTTACAACAATAGCGGTGTAAGGGTTCATTGTGTTGAGTGTCATTTACCTCCTAAAGAGAGCAATAAATACCTGTTCGATAAAGCAAAAACCGGACTCAATGATTTGTACGGCTTCTATTTTAAGGACAAGAAATCATTTGATTGGGAAAACAAACGACTATTGGAACACGCGGTGAAGATTGTTTATAATGAGTCATGTTTGAAATGTCACCAGAACCTGTTTTCCAAAGGGTTATCAGCAGAAGGGGGCACAGCCCATCTTTATTATGAGAAAAATGCAGAAAAACTTAACCTGCAATGCATTAACTGTCACCTGGATGTCGGGCATTACAATCCCAACTATAAACACTCCAAAATGACAGGCATTCCGGTAACTGCCACTGCTTCACAAAATTTATTCACTGCTCCTGCCACAGTCACAACGTTTGGAAACTTTACGGAATTTATTCCCAACAGCGCCATCTCGTTCAATATGGTTGCAGTGAAAGGGGGAACCTTTAAAATGGGAAGTCCCGAAAAAGAGCCCTATCGCAAAAGTGATGAAGGTCCAGTACGCCAGGTGACCGTTTCGCCATTCTTTATGGGCGAAGTTGAAGTCAGCTGGGATGAATTCTGGACATTCTTTGCCTCAACAATGTCAGAAGGACGTGTTGATCCGAACGAAGTGATGGCTCGTAATGCCAACTCTCCCGATGCCGTAACCGGTCCCACACCTCCTTTCGGAATTCCAGACCAGGGCTGGGGGAGCGGAAAACGTCCGGCAATTACAATGACACATTATTCTGCTACGATCTACTGCAAATGGTTATCTAAAATCACCGGAAAGCATTACCGGCTTCCAACCGAGGCAGAATGGGAATTTGCCTGCAGAGCTGGTACAGAGACACCATATTTCTTTCCGGGCGATCCTAAACGGTTATCACAATTGGGATTGCGCAGCAAAATTTTCGGTGCCGACACTGCAAATATCAGCCGGTATGTGGTTTACGCCCTCAATTCTTCAGGCAAAACCCAGGAGCCCGGATTTGTAAAAGCTAACCCTTTCGGATTGAAAAATCTCCAGGGGAATGTTCTTGAATATTGTTCTGATTTCTATGCCGAAGACGCTTACGCGAAAACGGGGACAACCGTAAACAATCCTAAAGGACCGGATTCGGGAACGGAGTACGTGATACGCGGAGGAAATTACTCATTTGACGCCAAGGATCTCAGATCAGCTGCAAGGGGCTATACCCGGACAACAGACTGGTTAAAAACTGACCCTCAACAACCCAAAAGTATCTGGTGGTATTCCGATATCAAAGGGATTGGATTCAGGGTGGTCTGTGACCCAGATAGCTCAATCGTTATTAAATAAACTATAAGGATAAGTACTGAACCATTTTAAACACAAAAAATCATGACTAAAAAGAATTCTTTAAGCAGAAGAGATTTTTTTACGAAAACAGCAGTAGTCGGAGCTGTTGGGACAATCGGAGCAGGTGCCCTATTAGCATCTTGCACCGGAGGAGCTCCAAAGTTAGTTCCTCTGCAATCGCTTTCAGGGGCCTATATCCCTGACCTGGTTGACAAAGCTACTGATGGTAAACCATTAAAAGCCGGTGTTATTGGTTGCGGTGGCCGCGGATCGGGAGCTGCACAAAACTTTTTGGATGCTGGCCCCAATCTACAGATCGTAGCTTTAGGTGACCTTTTCCAGGATCGTATTGACGATTGCCGTAAAGGACTGAAAGAAAAATTCAACGTAGAGGTTCCCGACAACATGTGCTTTACGGGATTCGATGCCTATAAAAAAGTGCTCGCAGCCGGAGTTGACCTTGTGATCATTGCTACTCCTCCTGTATTCCGTCCTACCCATTTCGAAGCAGCTGTTGAAGCAGGTAAACATGCATTTTTGGAAAAACCAATTTGTGTTGACGCAGTTGGCGCCCGTTCAATTTTTGCTACCGCCAAAAAAGCTGAAGCACAAGGACTATGTGTCGTTACCGGAACCCAGCGTCACCACCAGAGAAGTTATGTTGAGAGTTTCAAACAAATTCAAAGCGGGCTGATCGGAGAGATTGTTTCTGGAAATGTATACTGGAACCAGTCAATGTTATGGTATAAGGAACGCAAACCTGAATGGTCCGATATGGAATTCATGGTTCGCGACTGGGTGAACTGGAAATGGCTGTCCGGCGATCATATCGTTGAGCAACATGTTCATAACCTCGACGTATTCAGCTGGTTCTTTGGCAAAAAGCCAGTGAAGGCAGTCGGATTTGGTGCAAAACAACGCAGATTATCCGGAGATCAGTACGATATGTTCAGTGTTGATTACGAATATGAAGATGGTGTTCATGTACACAGTATGTGCCGTCAGATTGACGGATGCGAAAACAATGTTTCGGAACATCTTCAGGGAACCAAAGGTTCGTGGAGCAGTGACAGCATGGAGATTAAAGATCTTCAGGGAAAAGTTCTTTGGAAATTCGACAGCGAAAAAGAGAAAGCCGATTTCAAACAGACCAATCCCTATGTACTTGAGCATGTTGACCTGGTTAACCACATCAGGGCAAATACCAAAATCAATCAGGCAGAGGAAACTGCAATCTCTTGTCTTACCGCAGTTATGGGCCGTCAATCAGCCTATACTGGTGCAGCCGTTACATGGGAGGAAATCAGTAACTCAACAATGACTTACCTCCCTGAAAAATTGGAGATCGGGCCGGTTGACATGAGCAGTTATGTTGTTATGGTTCCTGGCAAAGCGAAAGACGAGAAAAAAGCTTAATTCACCAGGTTAAACTACTATACAAACCCTGCTGCTGAAAAGTGGCAGGGTTTATTTTTACCGGCAGCTGGCTACGGGCGGCTGGCTTTATCCGGTTTATAAAGCTTTCTGATTGTGAAGTATTGCAAATTGCCAGTAGCAAGAAGCGTATTTTCAAAATAAATAATCAATCAGAATTAGTTAATCTCAAAATGAACCGGATCGTGGTAGCTGTGGTAAGTCCCGCCCCACAATAGCAGGTGACGTTTTGCAATGTCAGGGACACCAGTCTTCCGCCAGGAAGCCTTTGAATTGGCTTTCTTTAACCAGACAGTGAAAATCCCTTCCCTTTTATAAAGATTAATATCCACGGCACGACCCAGCACGTGACGGCTTTTATTGGAAGATGCATTTCGCGGATTATCCCGTTTCAGCTGAATCTGTTCATCCTTTGTCCTCAGACCGCTAATTATCTTCACTTTCCATCCGGTCTCATTTTCAATATCATCGATAAAAACGTGAAATTTTCTTTCAAATTCAGGATTAATACTGGCAATTTCATTCAGTTCAGAACGATTAATGAACCGTACCCGAAGATCATAAACAATTGTATAACAAACATACCCGACTGTTAGGATGATTAAAACAAGAAGGATATTAATAAAATGCCGTATTAAAGGCTTTCGCTTTTTAGAAACCATTATAGCCGCCTGTTTTTCTTTATTTTATCTCTTTCAACAAAACCGAAAATCGCTGTTCTTCAAATAACCGCAATAAATGGCTTTATTTTCCCGAGACCAATAGATCATATAAACTATTACAGATGGCGAAAATAACACCATTCGACTAACTTTTCGGTTAGTGTGGGATAAAAATTCAGATTTTTTCTGTTTCATAATTTTTGGAGAGAAAGCCGCTCCTTTAAAGTTTTGTTTGTAACTTTATTGCCAATTAAATCACTTTACTGTAAACCAATTAATTTTGGAATTGTCAGCATAGGAAGAAATTCATAAACGATCACGGAGAGAACCTTCGGGCACAGCATCTCTCCTCTAACTATTAACAATCAATTTATTAACTAATTTATTTTCTCATGAACAGAAAATTAAGAATGGGTATGGTAGGCGGAGGAAGTGACGCCTTTATCGGTGCAATCCACCGTCTTGCCGCCTTTATGGATAACCAGATCGAACTGGTATGTGGTTGTTTTAGTGTCAATCCCGAGATTTCAATCTCATCGGGAAAATCTTATTATTTACCCGATGACCGGGTGTATACCTCTTACAAGGAGATGTTCGAGCATGAAGTGAAACTCCCTGAAGGTGAAAGAATGGATTTTGTCACCATCGTAACACCCAATTTTGCACACTTCGAACCAGCCATGATGGCACTCGAAAACGGATTCAATGTAGTGATCGATAAACCCATCACTTTCACACTCGAACAGGCAAAAATATTAAAGGCGAAGGTTGAAGAGACTGGTCTTACCCTGGCGCTTACCCATACTTATTCAGGTTATCCTGCAGTGAAAGAAGCACGCGAACGGGTTCGGCGCGGTGATTTTGGAAAGATAAGGAAGGTTTTCGTCGAATATCCGCAAGGCTGGTTATCCTCGAAATTGGAAGATATGGGCAATGCCCAGGCTTCATGGCGCACCGATCCAAAACGGTCAGGTAAAGCCGGATGCATGGGCGATATTGGAACGCATGCACACCATTTGGCAGAATACGTTTCCGGTTTAAAAACTGTTGAAGTTTGCGCCGAGCT
The DNA here is from genome assembly GCA_025363795.1 of Mariniphaga sp. Lineage (GTDB taxonomy): Bacteria > Bacteroidota > Bacteroidia > Bacteroidales > Prolixibacteraceae > JAAFHB01. Next base: position 9,076 of record JANYLE010000159.1, read on the forward strand.
CAACATATTTGTCCCCGGAAGATTGCTGGACGATGACGGAACCGCATTACTCCGCTTCGACAACGGCGCGAAAGGTGTATTGATGGCTACACAGATTGCTGCAGGCGAAGAGAATGCCCTGAAATTAAGGGTTTACGGCGACAAAGGTGGTCTGGAATGGAACCAACACGAACCCAATACGCTACTGGTAAAATGGGGTGACAGACCAACTGAAATTGTTCGTACCGGACAGGGTTATATGAGTGATATTGCCAAACACAATACACGTACACCCGCCGGCCATCCCGAAGGTTACCTTGAAGCTTTTGCCAACATCTACCGCAATTTTTCATTAACGGTACGTGCAAAAATGAATGGTGAAACGCCTAAGGCCGTATGGCTTGACTTCCCTACGGTCGATGATGGGATCCGCGGAATGCAATTTATTGACACCGTGGTAGAAGCAGGCTACAACGATGAGAAGAAATGGGTAAAATTCGCAGAATAAATACATTTATAAGATGAAAAGACCAGTTACACTTTTTACAGGCCAATGGGCCGATCTGACCCTTGAAACAGTAGCACAGAAAGCAAAATCGTTCGGATACGACGGTTTGGAACTGGCATGCTGGGGCGATCATATCGAAGTCGATAAAGCCGATCAGGCCTATTGCGATGCACGGCTTGCATTGCTGAAGAAATACGATCTCAAACTGTTTTCTATATCCACCCATCTTGTAGGACAGGCTGTTTGCGACAATCCCGATTTTCGTCACAAGGGATGTCTTCCAGCCTATATCTGGGGTGATGGCGATGCCGAAGGTATCCGTCAAAGGGCAGCTGCCGAAATCATCGAGACCGGCAGAGTAGCGAAACGGCTTGGCTTGAAGGTTGTCAACGGCTTCACCGGAAGTTCGATCTGGCAATATCTTTATTCCTTTCCTTCCGTATCGCAGGAAGCAATCGAAGATGGTTACAAAGATTTCGCCAAACGGTGGATCCCGATTCTGGATGCTTACCAGGAGATGGGAATCAAATATGCACTTGAAGTACATCCTACAGAAATCGCGTTCGATATCGAAACAGCCAAAAGGGCACTCAAGGCACTGAATAACCACCCTGCTTTTGGTTTCAATTACGACCCAAGTCATTTAGGTTACCAGGGCGTCGATTACGTAAGGTTTATTTACGAATTCAGCGACAGGATATTCCATGTTCACATGAAAGACGTGACGTGGAACGATCAGCCCGGAACGATTGGCGTATTTGGCGGACATACCGATTTTGGCGATAACCGTCGTTTCTGGAATTTCAGAAGTGTAGGCCGTGGCAAGATCGATTTCGAAAAGATCATCCGCGCGCTGAACGATATTCATTACATGGGCCCACTTTCTGTTGAATGGGAAGATAGCGGTATGGACCGCGAAATGGGTGCCGCCGAATCGTGCGAATTTGTGAAGAAGGTAGATTTCTCTCCAAGCACATTGGCATTCGATGCTGCATTCAGCAAAGAGTAACAGATCGCTGAAAATATATATTTTGAAAGGCCGGACAAAAATCCGGCTTTTTCTTGTTCAATAAATTGCTTGCATTTTGCAATTAATAGAGAGGCGTAGCATCGGCCGATATTGTAGCAACGAATTTCAATCCGTTGAAAATGAATATAGATTCATTGGAAACATTGGATTTCAATCCGTTGAAAATGAATATAAATAAATTGGAAGAGCCGTAGGCTCGGTTCATATTGTTAATAAATGGACCGTACCTACGGCACTCTATTTTATTACCGGGTTTCCAATCCCTAACCTTGACGGCTACAAGATGAATTACCCACCCACAGAATCGGTAAATTGAACAGATCATATGCGATACCTGAATGCACGTTAAGCGCACAACGATAGCAAAACGTAATACAAACGTAGGATAAACGTAAGATAAACGTAGGATAAACGTAAAGTAGATAAAGGAAGAATAGGAGAAGACTATAGGATCAATAGGGAATAATTAAAGAACACAAGATCGCAGCAGGAAAAATAAACATAAGGTAGTACCACTTGCCGTAACGATCGTTTGAATTGTTGACGCAAATCCCATCTTTGTTTTTATCCGAAGAGTATTAAATTTGCACTATTATAGATTATTTTGACTACCAGTAATTTAAGAAACCTAAAACAATGAAACAAGGTACCGTTCTGAAATCACTTAAACCACTCATCTTAATAGTAATGTTTGCACTAATGAGTTGCTCTTCTGAAACAAAGAAAGAATTCAAGCTGGAGATTAAAGACAACTGGAAGTTTAAGCAGGAAGCCAAAACCGATTGGCTGGATGCTTCAGTTCCGGGCTGTGTTCATACCGATTTGATGACAAATAAGAAAATTGAAGATCCTTTTTATCGGTTGAACGAACATGATCAACAGTGGATCGACAAGGTTAACTGGGAATATAAAACCACTTTCGAAGTTACCCCTGAAATTGAACAACGAGACCGAATTGTACTTGATTTTAAAGGTCTTGATACTTATGCCGATGTCTATATCAATGACAAACAAGTGTTGACCGCCGATAATATGTTTCGCGAATGGACAGCCGACATTAAAAAAACAATAAAACCAGGAAGCAACGATCTACGGATTGTTTTCCGCTCCCCAATTACCGAAGGGTTAAAGAAATATGATGCGAATGGTTATGTGATTCCGGTCTCGCCGAATGATCTTGCCGAGATCGGACAAGTTGAAGGAGGTAAAAAGGTATCTGTCTATACGCGTAAAGCCGGGTATCATTTTGGATGGGATTGGGGACCACGATTGGTGTCGAGCGGAATCTGGAAACCTGTTTACCTTCGGGCATGGGATGAAGCTGGGATTAAAGATCTGCAAATTGTTCAGAATAGCGTAACCAAAGAGAGTGCCGATCTGACCGCCAATTTTGAAATTGAAGCCGAATCAAACACGTCAGCAAAATTAACCCTTGAAAGCGAGGGAGTTGTTATTGCAACGCAAAAAATAAATCTCGAAAAAGGGATCAAGACCTATCCTTTAAATTTTACGATTTCGAATCCGAAGCTTTGGTGGACTAACGGACTTGGTGAACAATCGATGTACAATATTACTGGGACCCTTGTTGCCAACAATAATGAATCAACAGCTTCCAGAAAAATCGGCATCAGGACATTGAAATTGGTTCGCAATAAAGATGCAAAAGGCACCACCTTTTATTTTGAGTTAAACGGCGTTCCGGTCTTCATGAAAGGGGCTAACTATATTCCGAACGATATCTTCGCGGCAAGGGTAACCGAAGATAACTACCGCAAAGTGATAGCAACCGCCAAAACGTCAAATTTCAATATGCTGCGGGTTTGGGGTGGCGGTAT
>JANYLE010000237.1 GCA_025363795.1 Mariniphaga sp.
TAAGAGGCAACCATCAATTTCTCGTCATTCTCGGGAGTGTGGCTATCCTCGCATAAAAATATTTCGCGGCAAAGACGAAGCGATTCTGTTCCTAAAGAATCACCCATGATCGTTTTGCGGTGACCATGTCCTGCTTCAATATTATGAATATAACAATCCATTGCAGTATAAAACCGATGTGGTTCTGGAACTGAGGCGATTAAATCAGGATCCAACACCAGTTGATCTGCTGTTGTGAAGTTTCCTTTGATACCTAATTTCTTCTCAGGTCCGCTTAATACGGTTGTCATCGATGCTTCGGCACCGGTACCTGAAATTGTAGGTACGACTGTGCAATGAACACCTTTATTTTTGATAAAATCAAGCCCCTGGTAAAGGGCAGATGAGCCTTCATTTGTAAACATCAGACGAATGGCTTTGGCATAATCCATGATGCTGCCTCCGCCGATTCCAACGACCGAAACAGGCAATCCTTTGCGAAGCTTTTTAACTTCGGCAACTATTGCGTCAACGGTTTTGGTTTTGGGTTCATCGGTAATATCTATAATTTTCAGTATATCCTGGGTATGTAACGGAATCCGTTTGATAAAATCTTTCCCTTCAAAATATGGGTCAAGAAGGAAAAGAACGTATGAATCCTTTTCAGTTCTTAATTCGCCGAGCACGTCACCTAATTGGTCAAAACTGTTCCGACCATAAAGAATCCGTCCGACTGCTTTTAAATTTCTAAACATACAATTACTATTTAAGTGCTTTTTTAAGTGCTGACCTCATTTTCCCGGCCAACGTATTTAATTCTTCTTCGCTCCAGTTGACCATGATCTGGGTCATCATCAATTTTTGCATGATAGCATCTGATTGTGGAACATCAATATTCCTGTAATCAGGCGCATTATTCATCTTCATCAAAGGAAGATTATAAATAGACTTCATCTCTTTCAAATGTCCCCATTGGCGATGATAATGAAAGTTATTCCTGTACCAATAAGAGGCACTTAGTTCTTCTTTCTGGAATTCGTCAAAAACTTTTATTGCTTTTTCAGAATCGGGAAGAAAGAAAGAGAGGAATGTTGCTGAATCTCCATCCTCATCAGGGACAAGCCTTGTTCTGATTTCGGGAAATTCCTGCAATACTTGTTTTAGAACCTTCTGATGTGCCTTTTGCTTTTCAATCATATAAGGTAACTTCCGAAGTTGAGCCAGAACTACAGCTGCGCCAAGTTCCGATCCGCGGAAATTATACCCCAGAATAGGATGTTGTTCTGCTCCACGTACATTTCCGATGTGATCGTGACCATGATCGGAAAATTTATGAGCCCTGTCGTATAATTCATCGTCATTGGTGGCTACGGCACCGCCTTCACCAGCTGTTATGATTTTATAAAAGTCGAACGAAAAGGCCGACATTTTACCAAAATTACCTAACATCTTTCCTTTGTAACTTCCACCTAACGCTGGAGCTGCATCTTCAATTAAAATAAGGTTGTGCTTTTTGCAGACAGCAAGGATCTCATCCATTCGGCCCATTGATCCAAAGACCTGTATAATAAGGACAGCCTTTGTACGTGGAGTTATTGCTTTTTCTATTCCTTCGGGACTTAAACACAAGGTTTCGTCGATCTCCGCAAATACAGGAACAGCTCCGGCAACCATCACTGCTTCAATCGGTGCGATAAATGTATAAGGAGGAACAATCACTTCGTCGCCATATCCTATGCCGCAACATGCAAGCGAAAGGGAATCAGCGGCGGTTCCGCTGGCGCAGAAATGGGTGTGTTTTACACCAAGATAGGAACTGAATTCTTGCTCGAAAGTTTTTGCTTTCCAAACTCCGTTTCGTTGAGAATCATGATTATAGCGAAACAAAATTCCAGTTTCGAGTACATCTAATACTTCTTTTCGTTCTTCGTCTCCGAAAAGTTCGGTACCTGCCATAATATAATTGTTAATCTATTAAAAATCACTTAATAATATGGGAATCACACCTGATCTTGGTGAAAACTCCCGGCAAGAGATAATTGTCTATTTAGATAATTCGTTCTCTTGTTTCTTTAAAACCCGTAAAATTACACTTATTTTGAGAATAAAAGCTGAAAAATGGCATCAAAGAAAGAATATAGCCATTCCGGCTACTGCAAGAAATGCCCCGGCAATCTCTTTCCAGTTAAGTTTTTCGTGAAAAATAAGGACCGAAGGTATTAAAATAAACACAGGAACTGTTGCAATTAAGGTTGAGGCAATCCCTACCGAAGTGTGTTGAAACGCGAGCAGACTTAATGATACTCCAAGAAATGGACCGAAGAAAGAACCTATTATAAGTGGTGTCATCGCCTTATTATTCCTCAATGAAAAGCGGATTGATCGCCATTCTTTTGCCAGGGTGATAATTACAATGAAACCAATAACTCCCGTGATTGCCCTGATCTGTGAGGAGGCAAAAGGGTCGTAATTTCCCATACCCAATTTGGAGAATACAGCTCCGACTCCCTGGCCAATAGCGCCTCCAAGGGCAAGTAACAGTCCTTTAACAGGATAATTTAACCGCGATCGGTTTGTTTCGGATTCAGGCCGTTTTAAGATAACAATGGCAATTCCTGAGAGTACTAATATCATTCCCAATCCATTCAGCCAACTGAGCCTTTCGTGCAGAATAACGGCACCGGCAAGCGTTGCGACAGGTGGGGCAAGGGACATGATCAGCATGGATAACTTGGCCGATTGATAGGAATATGATTTAAAAAGACAGTAATCGCCGGCAACAAAACCAATTAATCCCGAAATGGATAACCATTTCCATGCTTCAGGCGAAGCATCGGAGGGTGTCCAGTAACCACGCATTACTTTTGACCAGACCATAAACATCCCCAACGCGAAAACCAAACGCGTAATATTGACAGCCAGCGAACCAGCCCGACGGGTAGCTAATGAAAATGCTAATGCGGATGCTGTCCAGCATATTGCGGTGAGAACCCCTGCTAATTCACCTAAATGTCCTATTTGCATGTAAATTATTGATTGGCCGCAAAAGTAGCGATACCAATTCACATATTACCGAATAGAAATCATTATTTGAGGGGCTATAATAGCAGCTTGTTTAGTCTCTTTTTTCTTTATAACGATTGATTCCCAGCAAGCCGTTAATCAGTGAAACCAATATGCTGAAAACTATTGCAGTAAACAGACCTGAAACGGAGAAGCCGTCGATAAAATGGTTTGCAATCAGGACAATAAAGCCGTTAATTACGAGCAGGAAAAGCCCCAAAGTGACAATCGTTATGGGCAGGGTCAAAATAATCAGAATTGGTTTAACGATCGTATTTAAAAGCGCGAGAATAATGGCAACAATAAAACCGGCATAGAGCGATGCAACCTCCACTCCAGGAAGAATGTAGCTAACCACCATGATTGATATCGTGCTGATAATGATTCGGGTAAATATATTCATGTTATTTAGGAATGAAGATTTTATTTCTGCTTAAAATTAGAAATATTTAAGTGCAGAACCATTCTCGGGTTGGATGTTTTGTCCATTTTGAGAAAAGTAATGGCATTTTGACAATGTCCGGTAAATAAATCAGCAAATTATTTGGAAAAAATAACCAATTTTGAGGATTCAAAAATAACCTTTAAAATATGAGACTTATT
>JANYLE010000263.1 GCA_025363795.1 Mariniphaga sp.
AATATCAACAGGAAATAAAATGGTTACGATGGATGAAGGTGTAGCCGCTTCGTGGTCACAGGTTGAGAATGTCTATCAACGTCGCTCTGACCTGATACCTAACCTTGTGAGCACAGTGAAAGGGTATGCCGATTTTGAAAAGTCGACATTAACTGCAGTAATTGAGGCACGTGCTAAAGCCACCCAGGTAACAGTTGATCCTACAAAATTAACCCAGGCGTCGATGCAGCAATTTCAGGAAGCGCAGGGCGGATTGTCCTCGGCTTTGGGACGCTTGATGGTAGTGGTTGAAAAATACCCCGAATTGAAGGCCAACGAAGGATTTTTAAATCTTCAGGCACAACTTGAAGGAACGGAAAACAGAATTACTGTGGAACGTCAGAAATTCAACGAAGTTGCCAGGGGTTACAATACTTATATTCGTCAATTTCCGCAAAGTATCATCGCTTCGATGCGTAACTTTGAGAAGAAGGCTTATTTCGAAGCTGAAAAAGGGGCAGATAAGGCGCCAAAAGTTACTTTTTAATTCATCTTTGTTATGAATCCCAAGGATTTTCTCGGAAAAGAGAATGAAAAATTAATCATGGAGGCCATCGAAAGGGCTGAAGGTCAGACCAGCGGCGAGATTCGTGTCCATATCGAAAGCAAATGCAAAGGTGAGGTGCTCGACAGGGCAGCCTGGCTCTTTAAAAAGCTGAAGATGCAGAAGACGAAGGAGCGAAATGGTGTACTTATTTATCTTTCGATCGACGATCATCAATTTGCCATCATTGGCGACTCAGGAATCAACAAGGTCGTTCCCGTTGGATTTTGGAATGAGACCAAAGAGTTGATGATTAGTCATTTTACCAAAGGTGAGTTTGCTGTGGGATTGATTAAAGGAATTGAAGAGGCAGGACAGCATCTTAAGCAGTATTTCCCTTGTCAGGTAGATGATGTCAACGAGCTTTCGGACGAAATTTCATACGGAAAATAATGATATACAATAAGATAAAAATACGATCAGCGCTGTTGCTGCTCTTTGTGGCACTGTTTTTCAGCCTGACTTCCAAAGCCCAGGATGAGTTTCCGGCACGTCCGGAACCACCACGACTTGTGAATGACTTTGCAGGAGTACTTTCATCTGAACAACTTTCTTCGCTCGAAAATAAACTGGTTGGTTTTTATCAGAAAACTTCGACTCAAATTGCCATCGTTACAGTGAAAAGTCTTTCCGGCTACGATAAAGCGGATTATGCGCAGAAGCTTTCTGAAAAGTGGGGAATTGGCCAGAAAGGGAAAAACAATGGGATTCTGATTCTCGTAAAACCCAAATTGGCTAACGAGAAGGGCGAAGTGTTTGTTGCAGTTGGTTACGGACTCGAGGCTGTCGTGCCGGATGCTGTAGCCCGACAGGCATTGGTCGGAGCCGAGTTACTTCCGGCATTTAAACAGAATGACTATTTCACGGGTCTTGACCGGAGTACAGATGTGCTGATTGGTTTGACTTCAGGCGAATTTACTGCTGATCAGTATGTTAAGTCATCTGGCAAAAGATCGTCTGGAAAATCTGGCGGATTTATCACCATTTTGGTTGTCCTGATCATCATTTTTGTTTTCAGTAGAGGACGAAGCAATTCGCATGGCATAGGTTCAAACGGAGGCGGTCTTTTAGGAGGTTTTCTGTTGGGAAGTATGTTGGGCGGAAGAAATAGTGGCTCTTGGAACGATTTCTCTGGTGGCGGAGGTTCATCAGGAGGTGACTTTGGCGGTTTCGGTGGTGGCAGCTTCGGTGGAGGCGGTGCCGGCGGATCATGGTAACAGAATATTTCATATCCAAAGCTATATTACAAACCCTTCGTTAACTGACGAGGGGTTTGTTGTTGAATGCCAAAGTATAGCTGAAGTTGCCATGAGAATGTTAACCCGATTTAAAGGCGCTTGAATTTGAACTTTAGTACAATAGAAAATGTTTACCGGAAAGATTACCTTTGATAAATGATATCGAAGCCATGAAAAAAAAGGATGCCCTAGAAAACAGTTCCCTGCGTCAAAGAGCGGAGGAACAACTAAAAATTAAGCATTCTTTAAAAGCAACTATCCCTGGTGATGCTGACATGATGAAACTCCTCCATGAACTGGAGGTGCATCAGATCGAGCTTGAAATGCAGAATGAGGAACTTCGTATGGCGAATGACAAAGCTGCTTCTGCCACTGCTTTATATAATTTCGCCCCAACCGGATATTTTACGCTCCTACAGGATGGTACAATCCTGGAACTTAACTTTAGAGGTGCCAAAATGCTTGGCAAAGAACGATCCGGTTTGATTCTCAAAAATATCAGTCAATATATTGCGCTGGAATCTTTATCCATATTTAAAGATTTTTTGACAAGTGTGTTTGAATCTCATTCCATGCAAACCTGTGAAGTATGGATGACTAATAAAGATAATACTTCCACTTTTATTCGGCTCGAAGCTTTCATTTCTGATGGCGAACAGAAATGCTATGTAACTGCAATGGACATCACTGAATGGAAAAGGGCTGAGAAAGATAAACAGATAAGTATTGAACGCTTCAAAATCATTTTTGAGCAATCACCATTGGGCATTGCACTCGTTGACTCATTGACGGGACGCATCATAGAAGTCAACGAAAAGTTCGCATCGATTGTTGGATGCTCCCGGGAGGAAACGGCAAAAATCGATTGGATGAGCATCACTCACCCGGATGATATGCAGGAAGACTTAAACAATATGGCGCATCTAATTGCCGGGGAATTTAGCAGTTTTCAGATGAACAAGCGTTACCTGCAACCAGATGGATCTGTAGTTTGGGTCAATATGACTGTTACTCCGATCCTGGTTGATGACAAGTCTAATCCTTGTCATTTATGCATGATCGAAGATATCACCGAACGCAAACGAACAGAATGGGAATTGTTAAAAGAGAAGAATCAATTAAAATTGATGATTGATTCTTCGCCGGTTTCAATTTGGTTCAAGGATAAACTGAACAACTTCATTAAAGTAAATCAAGCCGCGGCAAAAATTGCAAACCGTCCTGTTGAAGAAGTCGAAGGACATTCGGCTGATGAGGTATTCCCAAATGAATCTGCAAAATACTATAGTGATGATTTGGAGGTTATTAACTCTGGCAAACCCAAATTGGGAATTGTAGAACCTGCTGTTGCTAATGGAATAACGACCTGGGTTAGAACGGATAAAATACCATGGTTTGATAATGATGGAAACATTGCAGGCTTGATCTCTTTTGCGTTGGATATTACGGATCGTGTTGATGCGGAAGAAAAATTACGTGATTCTGAAACTCGTTACCGCCGTCTTTTTGAATCGGCCAAAGATGGCATTTTGATAATTGATGCTGAGAGCGGTCGGATTGTTGATGCGAATCCGTATTTAGTTCAAATGCTTGAATATTCAGAAGCAGAACTATTGGGAAAAGAATTATGGAAGATTATGGTTTTCAGAAAGATTGCCAAATCTAAAGATGCTTTTATAGAATTACAAAGCAAAGAATATATCCGCTTCAATGATATGTCATTAGAAACTAAAAGCGGAAAGCTAATCAATGTAGTTATCGCGAGTAATGGTTACTATGTTAATCAAAAAAAAGTTATTCAATGCAATATTCGGGATATAAGTAAGCGCAAGCTGGTAGAAGAAGCACTTCTTGAGAGTGAAATCCGGCTGCAATCACTTGTTCGGTCCATTCCTGACCTTATCTGGCTCAAAGATAAGTCGGGTGTTTATATGTTGTGCAATACAATGTTCGAGCGCTTTTTCGGTGCAAAGGAGGTTGATATTGTCGGAAAAACCGATTATGATTTTGTAACCCGCAAACTTGCAGATTCCTTCCGTAAGAATGATATTAAAGCGATGGTTGCCGGAAATTCGACCAAAAATGAAGAATGGGTCACTTTTGCCGATGATGGCCATCAAGCTTTGTTGGAAACGACAAAAACACCGATGTACGATTCATGGGGAGAGCTCATTGGAGTACTTGGCATGTCGCATGATATCACCCGGCACAAGCAAGCCGAGGAATCTTTAAAAGAAAGTCAACAACTTTTTCAGGATCTTGCCCAAATATCCCCGGTTGGGATTTTCCGGACAAGGGCAGACGGATACACTACTTATGTAAATCCGCAGTGGTCGGAATTATCCGGCTTATCTTTCGACGAAGCGATTGGCTATGGCTGGTTAAATGCAGTTCATCCTGACGACCGGGAGCGCCTTCGTAGTAGTTGGGAAAAAGATATCGAAATACAACATGCCTCAAATGCTGAATATCGGTTTCTTAAATCCGATGGTAGTATCGTCTGGGTGATTGGAAATGCAGTTGCCGAAATGAAAGATGATAGCATTATCGGATTTATTGGTACTATAACAGATATCACTGAGCGCAAGGCTACAGAGGAAGCACTGGTTGAGAGTGAAGACCATATACGCCTGGTTTTGGAAAATAGCATTGATGCAATTTTAAGTACAACTCCTGATGGAAAGATTCTTTCGGCGAATACTTCAGCCTGTTCTATGTTTGGACAGACCGAAGAAGAATTAATCAAGAAAGGTTGGAATGGTATTATCGATTTAGCTGATCCAAGTCTGCAGGATGCATTGGAGGTACTTAATCGTACAGGTAAATTCAAAGGTGAGCTCACTTTTCTCCGGAATGATGGAACTGGTTTCCCTGCCGAAATATCCTCTTCCCTTTTTAGAGACCGTAATGGCAATCTGCAATCAAGTATGGTCATCCGGGATATTTCTGACAGGCGGAAATCAGAAGATATTATTCGGCAGGAACGCATTCTACTCCGTACACTTATTGATAGTTTGCCGGATACCATTTATATAAAAGACAATAAGGGGCGTAAATTAATAGCTAATTCTTCTGATCTGCAGATAATGAATAGCAACACCGAAGGTGAGGTGATTGGAAAAACAGATTTGGAAATTTTTGGTCCGGATATTGGTGCGACCGGATATGCAGAAGACAGGTCGGTATTGGAAACTGGTCAACCATTGATTAATCACGAGGATTATTTTCTGGATGCAACTGGAAAGCAGCACTGGCGGCTCACATCCAAAATTCCGATATATGACGGACAAAGACAAATCGTCGGTCTTGTAGGATTAGGACATGATATTACAGATCGTAAAAAATCGGAAGAATTACTGAAGGAAAGTGAAGAACGGTTTCGAAGTATTTTTGAGAATGCAACAATCGGTATTTATCGTACCACTCAGGATGGAAAAATACTCATGGCCAATCCGGCTCTGATCAATATGTTGGGATATAAAAGCTTTGAAGAGATGGTAGCTGGTGATTTAGATCGTGTCATTTCCGAAACTGAAAATCAAAGAGCTGAATTCCGCCAACGAATCGAAAGAGAAGGAGAGATTAGAGGTGTCGAATTTGAATGGAAACACAAGGATAACACGATTGTCCATGTCAGGGAGAATGCCAAAGTATTTCGTGATAATGAAGGTCGGATTCGCTATTACGAAGGGATGGTTGAAAATATAACTGAGCGAAAAGAGGCAGAGAAAGAAGTGAAATTGTTAGCTCATTCCTTAGAAAGTATCAGCGAATGCGTTTCGATCACGGATAACAATGACACACTTATTTATGTCAATGAATCCTTCCTTAAAACATATGGGTATGCTAAAAATGAATTGATTGGGAAATCTGTTGGTATTTTGAGGACAGCAGATATTTCCCATGAGCATGTGCGGGATATTCTTCCCGAAACAATTGAAGGTGGTTGGAGAGGTGAGATCGTAAATAAAAGAAAAGATGGTACTACATTCCCAATTTTACTTTCAACCTCTGTCATCAAGGATGAAAATGAAAAACCAATTGCTTTGATTGGTGTTGCAATTGATATTACCGAGATGAAAAAGAACAGGGAGGAATTAATTGCAGCCAAAGAGAATGCGGAAGAAGGTAATCGTTTGAAAACTGCTTTCCTTGCCATGATGAACCACGAGTTACGCACACCACTTAATCATATTCTTGGTTTCAGCGAATTGATATTATCGGGTGTTGCTCCCGAAGAAAGCCATAGTTTTGCTGCAAGCATTCAAGCAAGTGGTCAGAATCTGCTCGCCATTATTGAGGATGTTTTTGACCTTGCGCTGATTGAACAGGATAATATCAAGTTACGCAATCAGACCTATAGTTTTATGGATCACTTTATGGAAACCAAGGCATCGTTTGATAATATTTTACGGACATCAGCCAAAAACGAACAAATACAACTGATCTTTAAACCAGCCGTCCATTTTTTATCGAGTTATGTCACAGCTGACCGAAGCAAAATCAACCAGGTGTTGACGAATCTGTTTAAAAATGCAGTAAAGTTCACGCAGAAGGGGAAAATTGAGTTTGGCTTTGATGTTCGTAATGAATCAACACTGACATTTTACATTAAAGACACAGGAATCGGAATTCCAATCGAGAAACAAAGTATTATCTTCGATTATTTCAGGCAGGGTGATGACTCTTATACAAGAAGTTATGGCGGAATCGGGATTGGATTGGCGATCTCCCGGAAGATTGCCAAAATATTGAACGGTGAATTGAGCGTGGTTTCTGAACCTGGTGTTGGAAGTACTTTTTCATTGACCATCCCCGTTGAACTTTCGGAGAGATAACCGGATGAACTGAACTATTTAGCGATTCAGGAGATTCGCACGAAGATGCCAAACCCCTGAATCGCCAATAGGTCAAGAAATCATTTATACAACCTTTGCCACCATCTTTTCGTAAGCTGCTCTTATTCCAATTGTAATATATCCTAAGATCATACCAATTCCACAGTAAACAAGAATTGTAACTGCCATTGATGTTCTTGTTGTCGTTGCCGGGTATATTTGTGTAAATGCAAAGTATACAGCAGATGAAACAAATATCGCAGGGACAAAATCGATTAATGAATGGGCTCTTTCCATTGAACACATTGGGATTACCATTACCAATACGGCAAGCGGTACCATCCAGAATCCCGTAGTGCTTAAAACGCCCGCGAGCTCGATAATCAGAATTGCAGAGAGAACACCCAATACATATCCCAGAAAGGTACGGGCACCACCTTTTACGGTACAACCTGCCATGAAATACATAGCCCATGCCTGAAAGGTAACCCAGCCAAATCCCTTATTGTCAGCGATTGGCATATAAGGACTGATCAGCTGATCTAGCACAATAAATCCAGCAGCTAAAATTGCGATGTACACAGGAATGACGATAAATTTTTTGAAATCCATAAAGCTTTAAATTTAGTAATGGTAATTAATTTTGGTTGTCGAATGCAAACAAAAATACAAAAATTCTAATCAAACTAAAATCAGTTATCTATTTGTATGATAGTGTTTCTGTGGACTATCCGGCATAATGGTTTTCTATTTCAATAAATTATCGCCCACAGTGGCCGAGATCAGGTTTAACAGAAACTGAACAGCCACGGGATCATAAGCCGGAAGTTCAGGATGATTACGTGTGGTTTTTGCTGCCGGATCGAGCCTGCCATCGGTCAGCAACTGGCAGATGTACAATTTCCCTTTCCCGTTCAACGGAACCATTTCAACTACCGGGTAT
>JANYLE010000291.1 GCA_025363795.1 Mariniphaga sp.
ATTATGATAATATTCTTGATTCATGTACTCCTATGGAACGATTTGTTCTCAGTGATATGGCGCAAGATATGATCGTAAACAGTAAAAATAAGAAAGTGGTAAACCTTTTGATTCACAGGGGCCTGCTTGTTGCAAACGAATATTCCATCAGGTTTATGAATGAAAGTTTCCGAAAACATGTTCTGCTTCGGTTTACTTCTGAAGAAAAAGCACGACTGAAGGAGAAAATTGGGGATGTGGGAATCAGCTGGCAAGACTATAAATTAATTCTCATACTGGTTATGATCGGTCTTTTCACTTTTCTGTTTATAGCCAACAGGGCTATACTTGACAATCTGAATAAACTCTTTATTGTCCTTGGTGGTGGGACCGTCTTAATTACCAATTTAACTGGATTGTTTACAAGAAAGGAAACAGGTAATCCCAAATAGTTAGAATCAACAGATGAACTTGTAAATACTATTTGATTTTTCAGAAGTGAACCGTAGCAGAACATGTTTTCGGAAACTTTCATTCATAAACCTGATGGAGCATTCGTTTGCTACAAGCAGGCCCCTGTTAATCAAAAGGTTTACCACTTTTTTATTTTTACTGTTTACGATCATATCTTGCGCCATATCACTGAGAACAAATCGTTCCATAGGGGTACATGAATCAAGAATATTATCATAATGCAATCGGCTCAGGTCCATAATTCTCGCTATGATCCGATCGATGATGATCTGATCAGGGAGCTCCATCATTTTTAATTGATCATAGAATTTCATTACTTCCACTGAATATCTATGCAGATAAGGACTTACCGCAAGTTCTCTACAGATCAAACATCTCATATATTTGTCGTAATCGCCGGTATAATCGCTCAGTATTCGTTCACATTCCGAACCAGAATAGCAACTTAGTTGGGGGATATTTTGATCATATTTCTCCGGAGTGTACAATATATTCACATTTGAAATGATGTATTTAAATGATAATCTTAATTGTTCCCATGTTTCTATTGCTGCATCAGGTTTGTCTTTCTCATCTCCTTTCTGTTTCGCTTTCTGCTCCAGGTAATCCTGAATCGCATAAGGGGATTTTATACTGATGATCACGATTCTTTCATTTTGTCTTATCTTCTCAATTACCTTATTCACTTGCAAAAGAAGAGATGCTGAAGAATAATAATCAAATCCAAAGTTTTCGATGATCAAAACGTCTTTGTCGCTCGTAGGTTTTTCATTAGCAATCACATCCTCTGGTTTTGAAAAATCGACAGACATTAAGTTAAAATTGACCTGTAACTGTTCTCTTACATAAGCTATAGGGTTAACAGAAGGCGTACCAATGACCATTACAGATTGTCCTGTGGCAATCCGTTCACAAAGAAAGTTTCCAAAATTGTAATCGGTATGCATTTCAAGAATTGGAATACCGAACATTCTTCTGGTCCCGAAAAGAACAAGTTGGTAGATGCCATAAAAGACGAACATTAAAAACAGGATAAAAATGATATCATATTTTTGGAACAGAGACCATTTATAAGTCTCCTTTTCCCTGCCCAAAGGATTAAAGATCCCCGGATGCTCAAAATTTGTATAGATACTGCAATGAATGGGTTTTTGATTCTCATATTTCTCGGTGGTAGAATAGTAATCAAAAACGAGAGAATTCTTGTAGAATGACCAGATTTGATTTCCGTTCAGCAGACTATCATTTCCCAGGTATTTTGTTTCGACAGAAGTTCTGTCATATACCGGTCTGAAAAGATTTATCATTTTTTCTCCTCTCTGATTATCTCGTATCTTGTTCTTTTTGATGATATTATCAATGTCGTTGTCCATTTCCTTCCCCGTTGACCTGTCTTGAATGTAAAAGACTGAGCCAACAAATTTCGAATAAATACCCCGGTTCATCCGGCGTTCATAAATTGGGATAACCATTGAATCAAGCTTGTGATTTTGTTCCATCAACTTGTAATAACTCCGGAGTTGCTTATTTCTGGACTCCCTTTGTCTGGCCAGCTCAAGTTGGTCATGCTTGAGACCCCTGATAACTTCGTGGTTGACCGACGCTTCAAAAAATTTAATAGAAGGTGCAACACTAAAAACCAAAAGTAAACCCATTAAGAAAGATACGTAGAAGGGGATCGTTTGATTTTTCAGTTTTAAGAAAAAATTATTTCTGATAACAAAATACCCAGCTAAAAGAAGTGCAATTAAAGCACCCTGAAAAAACATCATCCGACCCAAATCATAATTACTTAAAAAGCCAATAGATGAGATGTTTATCATGATAAGGAATACCATGCTTATACTTGCAAAAATGTTCCGGCTCAACGATTTAAACGAAAAGTCGTTAAGTGCGTAATGTGTATAGGGAAAGAGGAACAAAACCATTACCAACGCATTAATAAGCGGATTAAGTATATTTATTGTATCGGTTAGCGAGAAATACAGAATAGCGACCAAAGCCAATAGAAGACTCATTATTAAATAAATCATGGTGTGTTCCTCCCGTGCACCAATGTAATCTACAATCAGGTTTTTCCATCCCGGTTTTCGTCCAAATCGTTTAGACAAAAACAATAAAAGCGTTTCAATAATAATAAACAGAATCAATGATGAAAAAAGGAGAAGTGTCAACATCAATCCCTGAACCTGATAGGCATACTCGGCTTGTTTATCATACATTGTCACCAGGTATAGCGGCATTGGGGCAAGAGGCTTGATGTAAATTCTGTATGGTTCATCGTAGTAGTTTACCTCAAGTGTAGTTGCGGTATTGGCATAGATTGCTGCAGACAAACTTTTATCCCAATTACTTTCTGTTATGAAATTCTCCTGCAAGTTTCGTGACTTATCAGAATGAAACCAGACTTTCCCATTACCGTCAATAATACAGAACTTAAAATCCTTTGGGAGAATAGGTTCTATAATTGAATAAAATCGCGCTGTCATCGCAATAACCATATTCTTAATTTCAGACTTTTTAGATAAAGCCACTTTAACAACGCCGCTGGTTACGGAAACGATTGATTCCATTCGAAATCTCTCTTCAGAATTACCAGGAAGCATCCACTCATCAGGTTTTTTAAAGTAATCACGATTAGGCAACTTTGTTGGATTATCCCTTACCGTGAAAGGGGTCAGTATCCCCATCTGGTATCCAGTAGTATCCATCCAAAATGCATAGTCAAAATAGGGATAACTTACCGGATAAAGACGTTTATTATCCAAAACACTAGTCCCTTCAGGTAATGGGTTCTTAATATTGGTTTCATTTATGCCAATTTTATCATAGAAGACAAGCTGAGACCATGCACTTTTAATTTCAGTATTAAGTGAATCATTGATCTCCAATGCAAGATCCTTTAACCTGTCTTTATTTTGGTTCTGATACCAATTCGCATCGGATACGAAGAAAATAAACAGATATACAAAACAAGAGCCAAGGAACAGTGAGATGGTAGCATTTAGCAGATTACCAGAAGTAAGCTGCTCTGTATGGGACATCACTTTGAGCTTAATAAAAGGCAATCCGAGAATAATGAGTGCCAGAATCATGAACACAAGAATTAGTATCCAGGGTGCAGTACCTTTCTTCGCCTGATTGATCAGCTCAGTATTAACCAAACCACAGAGTTGCCAGGTTTTATTATCCACCTGCATCTGGCAAATAAAAAGTTTATACTTGTTATTTGAAATGCTAATATCATAGGCTGTTACGCCCCTGATTGTAGCCTGCTCAATTTTTGATCGGGTAGCCAGCTCTATATTACCAACGGGTACTGCTTTTTCTGAACTACTTTCATCTCCTTTCGCCTGAACATTTCCTTTTTCATTGAAAGCGAGAGTTGGCTTACCTGGAAGCGTTGAATAGATAACAGTATCCTCAACAATCAGTATGTATTCGTTGAAAATATTCCGTTGCATAATACTCGACATCAGCGAGTCATACCTTGTTTTGAAAGCAATTATCTTATTTTTATTTCCACCGAATTTATTACCCAAAGCAAGCCGAAAGTAAAGGAAATCGTACTCTGCCTTTGGTTTAACTTTTGTAATCGTGTTGTTTACTTTTAAACTTTCACCGTCAGGTTCGCTGTAATTAGCGTATTCAAGGTCAGTGTTGAAATTATCTTTATCTTTTTTCTGTTCCAGTAAGGTGAGAAAAACGTCCTTATCATTTTGGGATAAATCCAGGAGATGGTCAACATATTCATTTGCATTATTCCCCATTGATGAGACCTTCATCTTTAGGTTTTGGCTCATTCGTTCAAGAATCCTTGATTTTGTGGCTATTATATGATCCTCTTTACTTCTGGAATATACGTCGATATACAGGTAATACCCAAACGCAAAAATAATTATCATGGTAACAATGATAAATAGATTCCGATTGAATTGTTTATTTTTCATATCAGTAGGTTTTAAGAGCTGTTGATTCAAAGGATTGAAAAAAGAAAAATATTTAGAAATAAAGATACATCGCCTGAAAGCGAATGTCAATAGGAGGACAATTTTTATAAAAATAAAAACCAACTTTTTATAATGCAACAAATTACAGTGATGAAAGACATTTTAAATTTCCTTGAAAGCATTATAAACTTGTGATGTCAAATTGAAGATTGCCATACTGGAAGGGAAAAATGAATTGAAAACCGAAGCACCCCTTGCCCGCGTTACAAGCGCTATTTCAGCCACATATACATCCGTCCTAATTTTTATCATGTTATAGGAAAAATCATTAGTAAATTCTTGCAAAAAGGATATTTTTAGAAAAAATCTAAAAATAATTTTGCCTCTTATGAAAAGACTATTAATGTTTAATATGGCTCTTCTTTTGGCCATCGCCACTTTCGGACAAAAGGAAAGAAATGAGATTGCCGACCAATACAAATGGGATCTGTCTCACTTATATTCAACTGAAAAATCCTGGGAAGACGCCAAAAATCAGATTGTGGCAAAGATGCCTGAAATTGATCAGTACAAAGGTAAACTCACCAAATCATCGGCAGCTCTGCTCGCCTGTCTCGAATTCTCAACCAAACTGGATAAGGAGGCAGCACGACTCTTTATTTATACCAGTATGAACAGCGATCAGGACAAACGCGATTCGAGGTTTATGGCAATGCAACAGAGTCTTGAACAAATTTTTACGGAATATTCAACCAGAACTGCTTTTATCGAACCCGAATTGTTGACAGTTGACTGGAAAGTGATTGAGGGCTTTATTAAAGAGCAGAAAGGATTGGCCGTTTATGAAAAAGATCTAAAGGACTTGTTCAAAAAGAAAGAACATACTTTGTCGGAGCCCGAAGAGCGGATTCTCGCCCGTTCATCGATGGTAACAGGTGTAGCAGACGATATTTACGGAACATTTAAAGATGCCGAAATGCCTTCACCTGAGATTACACTGAGTAATGGAAGTAAAATAAAACTCACGGCATCAGCATTTAACAAGATAAGAACTTCAGCCAATCGCGTTGATCGCCAGGTTGCCACCGAAGCTTATTGGAAAAATTTCACCAATTACAAAGCAACTTATGGCCAGATGCTTTACGCCAATGTGAAAGAGCACATTTTCCGCGCCCAGTCCCGCAAATACAGTTCAGCCATCGAAGCATCACTTTCTCCCAAAGATATTCCGGTTGCAGTCTATCAAAGTCTGGTTGCCAATGTCAATAAGAACCTGCCAGCTTTCCATCGCTATTTGGCCATTAAAAAACGGATGCTTGGTGTTGATACCCTCAAATACTTTGATCTGTATGCGCCAGTTGTTAAAAATGTCGACTTAAAATATACTTACGCTGAGGCTCAGAAATTAGTACTCGAAGCACTTGCTCCTCTTGGAACGGAATACACCAAAACAATTAATAAAGCGATCAGCGAACGGTGGATTGATGTCTATCCCAATACAGGAAAGCGTTCGGGCGCCTATTCAAATGGAGGTGCTTACGATGTACATCCTTATATCCTGATGAATTTCAACGAATCCTATTCTGATGTAAGTACAATGGCGCACGAACTCGGTCATACCATGCAGAGTTACCTTTCAAATCGAACTCAACCCTACCCTCTTTCACATTACACAACTTTCGTCGCCGAAGTGGCTTCTACATTTAATGAAGTCCTTCTTTTCAATTACATGATCAAAAACGTAAAAGATGACGATGTGAAGCTTTCATTATTAATGAACTGGCTCGATGGTTTTAAAGGAACACTCTTCCGTCAAACCCAGTTTGCTGAATTTGAGCAAAAAATCCACGAAGAGGTTGAAAAAGGGAAACCGCTTACAGGTGATTATTTGTCAGAACTTTATGGCAATATTCTGAAGAAATATTATGGAAATACTCAAAAAACCTGTGTGGTCGACGACTATGTCAATATTGAATGGGCAAACATTCCCCATTTCTATATGAATTTCTATGTTTATCAATACAGTACATCATTTACAGCCTCTATTTCGCTGGCCGAAAAAGTGCTGAACAATGAACCTGGAGCATTGGATAAATACCTTAAATTTCTTTCATCAGGCGGTTCAGATTACCCGATCAATCTGTTGAAAAGTGCAGGTGTTGATATGACAACTTCAGTTCCATTTGAAAAAACGATTCAGGCTATGAACAAGGTAATGGACGAAATTGAAACGATCCTTAATAAAAAGGCCAAGAAATAAATTAGATCAAACTTTAGTTCGATAAAAAGAAAGCGGCTGGCAGCTAACAATTAGCTTCCAGCCGCTATTCATATGTAATATTCAATAAATCAGGAATACAATTTAAATCATCACTCCCGAATTAGCCAGCAGCCAGTTGCCAACAGCCAGCCGCTATTCAAAGTTTTAAACGTTAAACCTGAAATGCATAATATCGCTATCCTGAACAACGTAGTCTTTTCCTTCAATATAAATCTTTCCAACTTCGCGACAGGCAGCCTCTGACCCCAACTTGACGTAATCGTCGTATTTGATTACCTCTGCCCGAATAAACCCTTTTTCGAAATCGCTGTGGATAATTCCGGCTGCTTTTGGTGCTTTTATCCCTTTTACAAATGTCCATGCACGGCTTTCGTCGGCACCCGTTGTAAAATAAGTTTGGAGATTAAGCAATTTATAGGCCGAATGAATCAGCTTATTGACCCCCGGTTCATCCAAACCAAGATCTTCGAGAAACATTTGTTTTTCCTCATAGGTTTCCAGGCCTGCAATATCCGCTTCGGTGGCAGCAGCAATAATCAGTATTTCAGCCTTTTCGTCTGCGATGGCCGCCTTCAGTTGCTCCGTGAATTTATTTCCTTTTGCAGCCGACGCCTCATCGACATTACAAACATACAATACCGGTTTCTTCGTCAACAAAAAGAAGTCATGGATTAATGCCTCCTCATCTTCATGCAATTCAAGTGTGCGGGCGCTTTTCCCGGTCAGCAATACTGCTTTTATTCGTTCTGCAATGCCAACCGTTCTTTGTGCGACTTTATCATTGCCCACCTTCGCCTGTTTCTGTAATTTGGAAATCCGGCTCTCAACGGTCTCAAGATCTTTCAACTGTAATTCGATATCGACAACTTCCTTGTCCCTGACAGGATCGATCGAGCCATCGACATGTATAATATTTTCGTTTTCGAAACATCGAACGACATGAATAATCGCATCAACTTCGCGAATATTCGCTAAGAACTGATTTCCAAGACCCTCACCTTTACTTGCGCCTTTTACCAATCCGGCAATATCCACGATCTCAACAGTTGTAGGAACCACCCGTTTGGGCTTATCGATTTCTGCCAATCTGATCAGCCTTTTATCCGGTACAGTGATTACTCCTACATTGGGTTCAATTGTACAAAAAGGGAAGTTCGCAGCCTGCGCTTTCGCATTCGACAAGCAATTAAAAAGTGTCGATTTCCCAACATTGGGAAGTCCGACTATTCCACACTGTAAAGCCATTATATATACTGTTTATTTTAGTGTTACAAAATTACTATTTTAGCTGAGAATAATAAAACTAAGTCAGTTGTGCAACCTTGTATTACTGTAGACTGTTATAAAAAAGAATAAACCTTCAAAAACACCTTAAGCCATGAAAAAAATCTATTTCGTTATCCTGTTTATTAGCAGCTTATCGGCCACAGGTTTTGCCCAGGACCGAATCATCAAAACGAACAAAGACACCATTCAGTGCCTGATTAAAGAGATTGGCGATGATGAAATCAAATATACACAAAAAGACTTTAAGGGTGATGTCATTTTTGGGATCGACAAAAACAAGGTTGACAAAATCCTTTTCAGTGATGGCAAGGAACTAAAAATAAATGATTCGATGTTTGGAGAAGCACAATACGCAACTCAGCATAAAAATGCATTGAAAGTAGGGTTTTTATCCCCATTATTTGGCGCCACCAGCTTTACGTTCGAGCATAGCCTGAAACCGGGGAGTAGCATCGAGGCTACACTGGGATTAATTGGATTGGGATCTGATATCAATTCAAACAAACCATCGGGTCTTTACCTCAAGTTAGGCTACAAATTCATTAAAACCCCTGACTATTACCAGAAAGGGACACGATTCGACCATATTTTAAAAGGAGCCTACCTTAGACCTGAAATTGCCTTTGCAAGTTACAGCGCCGAGACAACTATGTATTATGGCCTTTTTGGAACCACAACTACCGGCACCACCGCTACCAATACGATGTTCGCAGTTATCCTGAATACCGGTAAACAGTGGGTCGTGCAAGACAGGTTTGTATTCGACTGGTTTATAGGAGTAGGCTATGGATTTGGAACCTCGAATAGCGATGATGCCTTTCATTACGCATTTGTTGGAGGAAGTTCCGGATCATCCTTCGTTCTGACATCCGGAATAAGAATCGGTATTCTTTTTTAAGTAATTAAACCTTTCCCTTTAAGTGGAGTCTGATAGACAGAATATCATAAAATTGCGGGTATCAATAATGGATTCGAGCGAAAAGGAACTTATTGCCAATCTAAAATCTCCCAAACACAGAGAGAAAGCTTTTCAGCTACTGGTAAAAACTTACCAGGAAAGGCTCTATTGGCATGTTCGAAAAATCGTTATGAACCATGATGATGCGGACGATATTTTGCAAAATGTGTACATTAAAGTATGGAAAAATGTCGATACATTCAGAGAGGATTCCACCCTTTTTACCTGGCTTTTCAGAATAGCGACAAATGAATCGCTAAGC
>JANYLE010000304.1 GCA_025363795.1 Mariniphaga sp.
GAAACCAAACCTCAACAATGGTGATGCCCTGTGAAATAAAAAAAGAAAAAATGTGGAGCGGATCCCACAATGCATTGATAGACAACATGAATTACGGCACTTATCGTTTTCGGGTGTATGACGAAAAAAGCAAAGAACTCATTTTCTCAAAGGGATTTTCGCCACTTTTTCAGGAATGGCAGTCCACAGCTGAAGCAAAAGTCATGAATAAAGCATTCTATCAGGTGATTAGATTTCCTTTCCCTAAAAATAGTATCCTCCTGAAAATTGAAAAGAGAGATAGAAACGGAAAATTTGCTGAAATTTATTCGACAAACATTAAGCCAGATAACTATTTCATTAATAATGAGAATCCAATAAATATTCCGGTTGAGAAAATTCATTATTCTGGCGATCCAACCCATAAGATTGACATTGCGATTCTGGCCGAAGGATACACAGAGGAGGAGATGGGGAAATTTATAAACGATGCTAAAAGACTGACAGATTCTCTTTTCCTTGTTGAACCGTTTTCGCAAATGAAGGACTATTTTAACATTTACGCACTAAAAACTGCTTCGTTTGAGTCCGGCACTGATATACCAGGAGAACACATCTATCGTAATACATTATTCAATAGCTCATTCTACACTTTCGATGTATCAAGATACCTTACAACATCTGATATGAAAACGATCCATGATATGGCGGCTGTCGTACCGTATGACCAGCTTTATGTTCTTGTAAATTCGACACGTTATGGGGGTGGAGGGTTTTACAATTTTGTAACGGTTTGCACTTCCGACCACAAACTCTCATCAAAGGTATTTGTCCACGAATTTGGCCACGGCTTTGCAGGATTGGCCGACGAATATTATACTTCTGAAGTTGCCTACGACGATTATTATAATCTTAAGGTTGAACCTTGGGAACCAAACCTCACAACAATGGTTGATTTTACCTCAAAATGGAAAGGAATGATCGATAAGAATACACCCGTTCCAACTCCAAGAAATGAGAAATACATTTCAAAAGTCGGAGCATTCGAAGGCGGAGGTTACAGCGCAAAGGGAATTTATAGTCCTATGGAGGATTGTCGGATGAAATCGAACGAAACATCTGCTTTTTGTCCGGTCTGCCAAAGAGCGATTCAGGCAGCAATCATCGAAAATACCAAATAAAGAAGAAGCCGTCTCAAAGGTAAAATGAGACGGCTTTTTCTTTTAATCAGATTTCAATAAAACTTTAACTTAAACTTTTACCGCGTCTTCTTTGTCCTGTTTACGTTGCCATAAATGTGAGACAATTAACGCAATTCCGCCAAAAATGAAAATCATTGCAGGATAAGCTGCGCCTTCTTCCATTCCTCCGCCAGACGATAAAAGATAGGCCACTACTACACCGAAACCAATACCTAAAAAGAACAGGCCTACCTTCATAATTCCGCTACCTGAAGCTTTTTTCTGAGTTTCAAAGAGTGTCGGATCAGCACCTCTCTCAATCAAAGCCATCCGTTCGCGGTTACGTGATGTAATGCCCAAGTATACAATACCAAAAATCATTGCGAATAATCCGAGGGGAACTAATATCCCAGTTAAAAAAGGTCCCATAATATGTGTTTTTAATTGTTTGACATTTGCCCATTTGACGCAGGGAACATTGGTACGGTTACAAAATTCGAAGAAATAAATTACTATCAAATTCGACTCAAGGTATATGAATCCTTTTGCTTATGATATCTCTTAAAATTACATCAACCGAAATATGAATTTCGTCTGTGAAGTTACATCACAATCAATTTCTTTAAATCTGACAATTAAAATGCATTAGGAATACCAATCTGAATTAATTTTTTGCAACATTTTTCCATTTATTCCATCTTTATTGTAATTTTAGGTTTTAAAGTTTGTAACCTTAAACTGGGGTGTTTCGTCTAATTTGCAGATGGAGAAGAAAACAGATGAATATTATATTCGGGAGATTCTGAAAGGTGACTCGGGATCTTTTTCACAATTGGTGGAAAAATATAGTCATTTAGCATTCTCACTCTCGATGAAACTGCTGAATCAGAGAGAAGACGCAGAAGAAGCAGCTCAGGATGCATTTATTAAAGCTTATAATTCACTGCGGTCTTTTCAAAGCAGTTCCACTTTTAAAACTTGGTTTTTTCGGATTGTCTATAACACGTCGATCTCAAAATTAAGGACACGTAAAAATGTGGAGGTAAAGATTGAGGATATCAAAATTTCGGATTCAGAATTGTTTTCAACTGAAAGTGCTGTCGGGCAGCTAAAGACGGAAGACAGACAGAAATATCTTCAAGCAGGTCTAGAAAGACTCGAACCAGAGGAAAGAGCATTGTTAAAAATGTATTACTACGACGATTTTTCGATGGATGAAGTAAGTTCGATTACTGGGATGACTGTTTCAAACGTAAAAGTAAAAATTCACAGAAGTCGAAAAAAACTTCTTCAGGAGTTAAAGGTTATTTTAAAAGACGAAGTAATTTCAATATTATGAATCAGAAAGATATAATGAAGCAATGGTTCAAAGAGTTACCCCCAGAACAACCATCACCGGATTTTGCGGTTAAGGTGATGCAAAGGGTAATGTCGGAATGGACTCTAAATCCAATCAAGTATCAACCAATAATTAGCAAGAAAGGTTGGTGGACTTTAGGATTGATCGCGGTTTTACTGACAAGTATCCTGCTCATGCTTCATTCTTCATTGCTTGCAGGAACAGAACCAATCTCTCAACCGAAAACAGTTTATGGTTTAGATCTGGCACAGCTTTTCGAACCCATCAGTCACCTATTTGGTCAATTAAATAGCATCTCTCCCGCTGTAGCTGTTGGTACACTTGCTATTATTGCCCTATGGTTTTTCGATCAGCTTTTTGTCAGAACAGTCAAACATTAAAAAAACGCTTTTCAGTAACTTAATAATTAGTTTTATAGCCGAATCCGGATTAGTTTATAACTAGTCCGGATTTTTTTGTTTGAAGCTACTTACAGTTTCATTGAATATTGGTTACAATTCCGTATCAATTATATAATCCCTCTGAATATCCATAGTTTCTTATCTGAATTCCTGCATTTATAACAGCTCCAAACTTAAACTACACCTGATATGCAACATTATAAAATGAGAAACCATGAAAACATGTTGTATAACATGCAACTTTCATTTCGTAAGTAGATGATGATTTTAATTTTCAATCCGATCTTTATTGACAGCATTTAAAGAGAAGAACCATTTTATTGCAATTCATTTATTTTAAAGTATTTCAGTCCATAATTAGGATAAATATTGCTTGTCTAAAATACTTTACCAAATATACTGAAAGCAGATAAAAAACCATTTACTTTGCCATATAATTACAAATTGAAAGCAAACATATAATAAATAAAAAAATGAAATCAATTAGTTGTATTTTGGGAAGAGTAAGTATGATTTTTGTATTTTCTATCGCGATCTGCCTTATTGGCAA
The DNA here is from genome assembly GCA_025363795.1 of Mariniphaga sp. Classification (GTDB taxonomy): domain Bacteria; phylum Bacteroidota; class Bacteroidia; order Bacteroidales; family Prolixibacteraceae; genus JAAFHB01. The sequence goes on from JANYLE010000304.1 coordinate 3,472, forward strand.
TCCCTTTAATGTAACTGCAGCGGTCACCGAGAGTTTCACAATTACGTCGGCCGATAACTCAGCAAATTCTTCTACCTGGGACCTCAAATATTCAGAATCAGAGAACGCCTTTAAAATCACGATGTCAGAAATAAAAGGCGAAAGAGAATATACGGTTCGCAGTAAATTTTTCGAGATCGCTTATGTGGTAAACAAAAATGGGTTTGGTGCTCGGATGATTAAAGCCGGCAATGCCCAGGTTGCGGCTCAGATCCTTTCGCAAATATTGAATCAAAATGAATTAGGCAACCAGAAAGTGATTAGTTCGGATCAAGTAGACAATGCAACTGCGCTCAACCTTATAGCAAGCTATCTTCCTGATTTAATTAACACTAACTACAAGCATCTATTGCAGTAATTTTTATCCTTCAAAAATATTAAAGCCATCCAAAAAAAGGATGGCTTTTTTTTGTTAAAGATCACATAAGGTTTTTAATTTTGCAGAAAACCTGATCTAATATGCTTGATATCTTTTACAATCGACGAAGTACGCGAAAATTCCAGGATAAGGAAGTTGAAGAAGAGAAGATTAAAAAACTACTTACAGCAGCTTTACTTGCACCATCTTCAAAAGGATGTCGTCCATGGGAGTTTATTGTTGTTGATGACAAGTCGCTGCTGGAACTACTCGCAGGAGCAAAACCTCATGGCGCGTCTCTGCTTAAACATGCACCACTGGCTATAATAATAACCGGAGACAAAACCAAGAGTGACGTCTGGATTGAAGATTGTTCTATTGCCTCTATCTTTATCCAACTCGAAGCAGAAGCACTTGGACTTGGTTCCTGCTGGGTTCAGATTCATCGCAGGTATTTTAACGACGATATCACCTCTAATGAATACATCCACGAACATTTTAATATTCCGGAAAGACTTGAGGTACTTTCAATCGTAGGGATCGGATATAAATTAGTTGATCGGCCACCGCTTACTGACAGGGATATTCTTTGGGAAAAGGTCTCCAATAATCGTTACAATATTCAACCCATATATAAAACATCAGAAGAGCCTGAATAAAAAGACATGTTGGACAATGCCTCACCCCCATTGATTCTATCTTTGGGAATCAAACTCATCATTGGAATGGTTTCTCAGCCATCGAATAACTAACATCATCTCCATTTAAGGCCGCTTATCCAAAAACACAAACCCTCAAAAACAGAATTCTAATAATATCAGCACCATATCTGCATTAGATATCAGCAGATTGACAGCGAAATGAATTATTAAATTGATCAACCAATATATTTTTATATTTTTAGCCATCTAAACTAAAACAGAATGTTCACAGGAAAAAAGATTGCTTTATTTATTGCCGGAGGAGTTGTTCTATTAATACTCGTTAAGGTAATTTTGGACATTCCTTACCGAAGTCAAATTCCACCTCTTCCAGATAAACTTGTCTCCGATTCTATTCGGAATCAAATAACTTCTGCATCAAAAAAAGCATATCGTAATCCATCCTCTGATAACTTAGGCATGCTGGGAATGGTCTATCACTCCAATTCAAATTATGAAAATGCAGCGTTATGTTACAAACTTGCCGTTAAGAAAAACAAATCAAATTGGATTTGGAGTTATAATCTTGGATATCTGAATAAAGAAATGGGGGACCAGGAAAATTCCATCAAGAACTTTGAGACGGTTGTTGAAGAAAACCCCAAGGCTTACCTTGCATGGTACTATATAGGAGAGTGTTATCAAAACATGGGTTCCAGTGAAAAGGCAGAATTAGCTTTTAAACGAATTGCTTCCCTGAAGGAAAAGAATTGGTTAGAGGGTCCAACAACACGGGTTGATTATTATCCACTGCGTATTTATGCAAAATATCAACTCGCCAGAATTTATATAAATTCAGGAAAAACAGAACTTGCAGAAAATGCACTTCGTGAAATACTGAAGGAAAATCGCAAATTTGGGGCTGCTTACAGGTTGCTCGGGAATATTTACAACACCAAAGGCAATAAACAATTAAGCGATAAATACTCAATACAAGCGAATGACCTTATCATCAGTGCTTCACCAATCGATACGCTCATCGATAGAGTTTCGTTACTTTCAAAATCGGATCTTTATCTTCTGAAACAAATTGATGAGGCAGAAAGGAATGTTTATCCCAGATGGGCCATAAAACTGTTAACTAATGCGATAAGGGTAATGCCCGAAAACAAATATTTAATTTCAAAGACAGTTAAAATCTTTTTAAAAATGGGAGCAGTCCAGCAAGCCATACCATTTCTTGAAAAACATCTTGAGTATTATAAGGACGATAGTATTGAAATTAAAGAGGTCGGTGACCTATTGGATGAGAACGGAGCATTTATGCAAGCATTGGTATACTACCAACAGGCAGTAAAACTCAAACCCAACGAACCTGAATTACAGGCGAATCTTGCCCTGGTTCTTTTCAACGCGGGAATGAAAGAAAAATCACTTGAATACATGAATGAACTGCTTGAAAAAGACAAAAACAACATAGAAGTACTTTCCAATGGCGTTTATATCCTGTTTACAATGGGTGAAATTGAAAAGGCTGGCTCCTACCTGGCAGCGCTAAACAAGTTGGCTCCATCTAAACCTAAAGTACAGCAACTGGCGGGAATGTTAGCAGAACGGGATGGAAAATCACAACTGGCCTTAGATTTATTTGAGAAGTCATTTAAAGGTGATCCGTCCGATTTAGCAACCATAGAAATACTGGGAAATATCCTTTCAAAGCAAAAATCCTGGGAAAAATACATTAACCTTTACAGAAAAGCGCTTGAAAACCA
>JANYLE010000315.1 GCA_025363795.1 Mariniphaga sp.
AGTGGATGGTCTGCAGGCTACGGGACTGATCAGGACCTATGAGAAGGATCAACTGAACAGTTTTCCTGCCTATATCGTGGCTTTAACTGCAAATGCGATGGCTGAGGACAAGCAGCTTTGTTTACGATCAGGAATGAATAATTTCTTAAGTAAACCATTTACTGAAAAGGAGCTTCGCCAGGTTTTAATCGAGGCCGGCAAACGCAAGGGTAAATATTAATTTCCGACGCTATGACACAGGATGCCTATAATGAATCGAATACCGATCTGCTGAATATCGAATTGCAGTTGTTAATGGAGGCGATCTATTTACGGTATGGTTACGATTTCAGGAATTACAGCAAGACCCATATTAAAAGGAGGGTTTTGCACCATTTAGGCATCAACATGTTGTCATCAATTACCCAGCTTCAGGACCGGATTCTCAGGGACCGGGCGGTTTTTAATGGATTGCTTGACGATCTCTCCATCAATGTTACGGAGATGTTTCGCGATCCTGAATTTTATAAGTCACTGAGAGAGAAAATTATCCCTAAACTCAGGACTTATGCCTATTTTAAGATCTGGCAAGCTGGTTGTTCCACGGGCGAGGAGGTTTATTCAATCGCTATACTTTTAAAAGAGGAGGGGTTGCTTGACCGCTGTCAGGTTTATGCCACCGATTTTAACCGTAAGGTGCTCGAAATTGCAAAGGAGGGTGTTTACCAGAAAAGCGAGATCGAGCAATTCGAACGGAACTATGAGCTTTCGGGCGGTAAGAACAAGCTTTCCGATTATTATAAGTCGCGTTATGGCTCTGTAATATTCAACAGGGAATTGTCGAATAAAATAGTATTTGCAGATCATAACCTTGTAACAGATAAGGTTTTTGCCGATGTAAATCTGATTTTGTGCCGCAATGTATTGATCTATTTCGAGAAAAGTCTTCAGGAAAATGTGATTGGATTGTTTTACGATAGTTTGGTCCCGTCAGGAATTTTATGCCTTGGAACAAAGGAGAGCATTAAATTTAGCCGGTATGAGCATTTGTTTGATGTCGTGGACGAGAAACAGAAAATCTATAAAAAGAAGATTATGTGATGTATAAGGCCATTGTCATGGGTGCTTCATATGGGGGATTGGAAGCGTTGAAAATCATCCTTCCCCAATTTCCGGCCGGGTTTCCTGTCCCGGTGATTGTTGTCTTGCATATTGGCGACCATGATAATGAGATCTTCCTGGGATATATGAATGAGATGTGTCCGCTTCAGGTCAAAGAAGCCGAAAGCAATGAGCCTATCAGGAAAGGCTTTATCTATTTTGCCCCGCCAAACTATCACTTGCTAATTGAGGCCGATTTTACTTTTTCACTTACAACTGACGAGAAACACAACTATTCGAGACCATCCATCGATGTATTGTTTGAGTCGGCCGCATGGGCTTATACCAAAAATCTGATCGGCGTTGTTTTAACGGGTGCAAATTCAGATGGGGCATTAGGATTGAAAACGATTAAGGATTATGGGGGGATGACGATGATCCAGAGTCCATGTTCCGCATTATCTCCGGCGATGCCAGGGGCTGCCTTGAAGATTGCACACCCCGAGTTTAGTTTGAAACTGGAGGGGATTGCCGATAAACTCATTGAGCTTGTCAATTCAGACCGCTAAATGCTGGCAGTAATGCTAAGTCAGGGACTAGTCTATTTCTGATTGATGTTTAAAATGATTCAGCTGATTAAATGTTATTAAAATTGAAAAGGACAGAACCGGGCGGCTCCATCCTTTTACTAAAACTAACCAAACTAACTAACCTAACTAAACCTAAACTTATGAAAAAAAATGTAATATAAATGTAAGAGTCAAGACACTTCCTGCCAAATTTTTCAGGTTAAAGAATTGTAAAATAATTGATAAGAGATGTTAACCTGCTATTCCGATTTTTTATGCTGAATTCAATATAATAATCCGTATCCAATCAATGAACAAAATTACTCGTTTATCTGTTTTTTGATAATAACCCTTAATTATTTTAAAAAACAGAAAATGAAAAGATTCATTGCGATTTTAGTTGTAGTATAATTTAGTACTATTATGATTTTTGGTCAGGTTGCGACTCCAAAACAGCCAACCAAGAAAGCCACAACCGAAACTAAAGCTGTTAAAGCTGATGCTAAAAAAGCTGCTAAGCCAGCTGCTGCCGTAACTACGACCCCAAAGGCCACAACCAAGACAGGTGCTGTTAAGGCCGATACCAAAAAAGCTGTTGCTCCTGCTACTGCCGCTCCAACGAAGAAAGATGGTACGCCGGATAAGAGATTTAAAGAAAACAAAGCAGCTGCTGCCGCACCGGCCGCTGGACCAACCAAAAAAGATGGTACCCCCGATATGAGGTACAAAGCGAATAAAAAAGCAGCAGAGAAAACTAAGTGATATTTTGATCGGCAAATAAAACTGGCTGTCCCATTTGGACGGCCTTTTTTATTTGGATATTATAAGTATATTTTTTTCAAATGCTACTGACGGTATTCGCTTCACGTTTTTCAATGTCCGTCGTTGTCAATTCTGAGTTGTATCGAACCTTCAGTATCGTGGTGGCGATGTCTGTTGTTATTATTCCATCCTCTGTGTCGTCCGTTATCGTGTCTATATCCTCTTCCTTGTCCGTTATCTCCCATACCTTCCCCAACAAGACATGATGTCATGCTTACTGAAATCATTGCAAGCAACATTAGGGCTAGAATTTTTTTGTGAAGTTTCATTTTGTATTATTTTTTAATATAAATTATTACATCACAAAGATGGGGGCATCGGTACCGCAAAACGTTACACATTGATGAGAATATGTTGTATATTTCACACATTCACCTTTGTAGATCTGCATAATCAGGAAAATACCCAGTATTGGAGTGGCAGGCATAAATGAAAAACACCTGCACGGTTTAATGTGCAAGTGTTTTGATATATATAGGATATTAAAATATTCAACTCCTTTTCAGATTTTATGACTTGTTGACGATCTTCGTTTTTATCTTCCTGGTCATGAGTTCCTTTCCCGGAAAATCAGACCTCCATCGGGACTTCCATCAACAAAAATTCAGCATCGCTATCGGCCTGGATAGCTATCTTTTCAACATTCCAGATCCCAAATCCGTCACGCGTATTCAGCGACTGGCCATTTATCGTTACGTCTCCGCTCAAAATAAAAGCATAAACCCCGTTTCCGGCTGCTTTTAAATTGTATTCTTTCACAACTCCCTTATCGAATTTTCCAAGATGGAACCATGCATTTTGATGAATCCAAACACCTGCGTCATCGGCATTCGGGGAAAGAATTTGTTGCAATTGGTTATGACGGTCCGCCATATTCAGCGTGATCTGGTCATAACGTGGTGTCACTTTTTTCTGATTCGGGAAGACCCAGATCTGAAGAAATTTCACCCGGCTATCCTTATTCTTGTTGTATTCGCTGTGGTGGATTCCTGTACCTGCACTCATCACCTGGATATCGCCATGTTTGATAACAGATACGTTACCCATACTGTCTTTGTGTTCCAGATCACCCTCCAACGGAATCGAAATGATTTCCATATTGTCGTGAGGGTGGGTCCCAAAACCCATACCAGCTTCCACCGTATCGTCGTTCAGCACACGTAATGCGCCAAAATGAACCCGTTCGGGATCGTAATAGTTGGCAAAACTAAAGGTGTGAAAACTATTTAACCACCCGTGGTTGGCATGACCACGGGTAGCTGCTTTATGAATGATGGTATTTGCCATTTTATTATTTATTAAGATTGTTTTACCAGCTGCACTTCACAGCTAATACTTACATTTTCACCTACAAGTACACCACCGGCTTCCAGCGCTGCGTTCCAGGTTAGGCCAAAATCTTTGCGGTTTAATTTCCCGTTGATTGAAAAGCCTGCCTTTTCGTTTCCCCACGGGTCTTTCATTACACCGCCAAATTCAACATCCAGCTTTATTTCTTTCGTAATGTCCTTAATTGTGAGATCGCCCCAAAGCTCATAACTTCCGTCGTTATCCACTTTTTCGTACGATTTGCCGATGAAATGAATCTGTTTGAAGTTTTCAACATCGAAGAAATCAGCACTTTTCAGATGCGCGTCACGGTCTGCAACACCGGTTTCCACAGAAGCAGGGTCCATCCAGAAATCAATATCGGATGTCAGGAAATCTTCACCCGTGGTGTAGATACTTGCTCCATATTCTTTGAACAATCCTTTTACGTTTGTAATCATCAGGTGCTTTACTTTGAAAGCAATTTCACTATGTGCCGGGTCAATGCCCCATTTGGTTTTTACTAAAGTTCCCATTGTTGTCATTTTTAAATGTTTTTGATGATACAAAAGTAGGGTAGGAGGTAGGGCCGCGAAATGGATAAATTACGGTATCGATGGTATAAATCATCGGGAATGGAGAAAATGGGAGGTGTTTCCTGAATTATTCCTTTTGGAAAATCAGTTACTAACAATGCTTTCTTTAAATTCCTGCAGCGATTGGCGGGCATTGCTTTTAAAAAATTTGCTGAAATGCGAAGGATCGTCAAAGCCCAGGTCGTAACCTATTTCTTTGCTGCTTTTTGTCGTGAAAATAGCCATCCGCTTGGCTTCGAGGATGAGCCTGTTTTGAATAAACTCCTTTGCTGAAATATTAATGGACGATTTAATTACCTCGTTAAGGTAGTTTGGCGAAACATACAAAGCTTCTGCATAATCCTTGACCTGGTGCCATTCGGGGTAATGCTTTTCAACGATCTCCTTGAAATTTTTAACCAGCGTTTTCCCCACTTCTATATTCTGGGTATTGCTGCCAGGATTTAACGAACAATGATTGTTGCATTCGATCAGAAACAATTTCAAATAGGCACCGATCGTTTCAAAACGCAGTTCGTTTTCTGAGTGAAAGGAGGAGAACATCTGGTTGACAAAAAGGGTGAGGGTGCCAATCATTTTATCATTAAGCGGCAACGGAGGCGTTTCGTCGCTCTTTTGAAAGAGCTTCAGGTTTGCAATGAAATCTTCGCGAATGCTGTTTTTCTCGAGAAATTCGGGTGTAAAAAGAATCACATACCCGGTTGGATTTGGATCCGTGATGATCTGGTGAACCTGTTCGGGACTTACAAAAAAGAGGTGATTGGGAAGTATGGGGTATTCCTTGAAATCGATCACGTGTCTTCCGGTTGCCGTAAATGACCAGATCACCGTATAATAATTGTGCCGGTGCGGAATGTCCGAAATGCCTCCCAGTTGCTGATCTATCTCCTCCATCGTTTTCATTACAAACGGCATCGGGATATCGTTGTAATTCAGATCGAGGCTGTATATCTTGTCTTTTGCGGGCATATGATGGAATCAAGAATAAAAGATTAAAGGTAATTATTTTGTGCGATGAGAAAATACTTTTGGCCGATTACCGTTCTGCGAAAGGATATTCAGTGGGATGGATGGTTTTAAGAGGAAATAACCCTGCTGATTGGAACGAAATATTTTGTTGGAAATTTGTAATTTAGTGTCAATGTTTTGCATGGCCAATCAAAATCTGCTAACCTCAAATATCCATTCAATAACAACAGAAAATACTTCAGTTTTGATTCCTGATGAACGAATCATGGATAAAATCTTTTTGATCAGAGGTCAAAAGGTAATGCTGGATAGAGATTTGGCGGAGTTGTATGGGGTTTCAACCGGAAATTTAAACAAAGCTGTCAAGCGGAATATCAAACGTTTCCCTGACGATTTTATGTTCCAACTCACTGATGAAGAATTTAAAATCTTGCTATTCCAATTTGGAATATCAAGTTGGGGCGGCACCCGAAGTTCTCCATATGCCTTTACAGAACAGGGCGTTGCTATGCTATCTGGAATTTTAAACAGTGATAGGGCAATCGCTGTTAACATCCAGATCATGCGGATCTTCACCCGAATACGACAAATGCTGACCGATACCCTGAGTCTAAAACTGGAAATTGAAGAGATCAGGAAAAAGGTCCAAAATCAGGATCAGAACATTGAACTGGTTTTCAGTTACCTTGACGAGCTGATTAGGAAACAGGACGAACAACCCCCGAGAAAACGGATCGGATACAAACCCAATCATTAAGTATACAATAAATTGGAGATCACAATTTGTGACCTCAAGTTCAAAGAAGAATAACCTTAGTGGAAACCGCAAAATGAAATCCTTCCTTCAGATAATTGCAACCGGGAAGAATCCGACAGCTTGATCTTCCAATTTGGAATATCAAGTTAATGCAGTATGCAAAAGAAATGTAATTATTTTTAAATAATATTTGGCGAATTGCATTTGCGTGTTTTAAAATGTTTGTAATTTTATTGCGCGAACCGGTTGAAATACAAAAGACCTTTATCCTTTAAAAAACCTTTTAAATGCTGCTCTATGGTAAGATCCTCAGGGATGTGAAGCCATCCCGAACACTTTTTAAAGTGAATTCCTGTATTCAAAATCGTTGAACTACCTGCTTGAAGCAACCTTCCGGAATCAACCGGAATGCGTT
>JANYLE010000317.1 GCA_025363795.1 Mariniphaga sp.
TGGAACACTCCAAATGGCATGGATGCACACCGACTGATCTGGTTTTTCCATTCTTTTTGTTCGTCGTCGGCGTTTCGATGTTCTTCTCTTTCTCGAAATACAGCAACTCGCTTAACAAAGAATCCCTTTTGAAAATTGGGAAGCGGACTTTGTTAATATTTGCTATCGGGTTGTTTTTGAACTCATTCCCGCAGTGGATGACCGATTATTCAAAATTAAGAATAATGGGTGTCCTACAACGAATCGCTATCGCTTATGGAATTGGTTCGCTGATCGTTTTGGCTGTTCAACGGAAATACCTTCCCTATGTTGGTGCAGCCATCTTGCTGTTTTACTGGGGAATTCTCTACTTCTTCGGAGGAAGCGATCCTTATTCTTTAGCCGGGAATGCGACTATTCCGTTTGATACCGCGATACTGGGCGAAAGCCATCTTTACAAAGGATTCGGAATTCCTTTTGATCCCGAAGGTCTGCTAAGTACCATCCCGGCTATTGTAACGGTTATTCTCGGCTATCTGACCGGAAGTATAATAAAACAGACAGAGAAGATCAAAGTACCGCGCACGTTGGCTATTTATGGGATTGCAGCGGTTGCTGCAGGATTTTTATGGGGATTACTTTTTCCGATTAATAAACCAATCTGGACCAGCTCCTATGTTTTATATGCCGCTGGTTGGGCATTATTGGTTTTGGCACTGTTAATTTGGATTATTGACCTCAAAGGTTATACCAAATGGACTTCCTTCTTTGTCGTATTTGGGATGAATCCATTGTTTATCTTTGCTTTATCGGGGCTTTACGGTAAATCTATCGTACGATTTATTCATGTTACCGAGGCGGACGGAACCGTGGTAAATGGTTCTACCTGGCTTTACCAGCATATCTTTGTTCCACTTAGTTCAGATCCCAAAGTGTCTTCCCTACTTTTTGCCCTCGCGCACATTGTGATGTTATGGCTGATCGGATTGGTGCTTTATAAAAAGAAGATATTCATTAAAGTATAGTGATTATACGTTTGATATAAAGAGGATACAATTTGCATGACATAACCCATCAAACAGGTAACCAATGAAGAAAATAGGAATCTTCCTGATTTTAATTTCTTTCCGCCTCATTTCGTTTTCACAGGATATTGATTATGCCAGGCAAATTGTCGAAAAATTAGCCTCGCCAGAGTTTAAAGGTCGGGGATATATCGAAAACGGAGACAAGATCAGTGCTGACTATATTTCGAATGAATTTCGCAATTTGGGCGTGCTGCCAATAAATAAGAATAACTACTTCCAAAAATTTGATATCTCAGTTAATACATTACCAGGCAGCTTGTCCGTCATGATTAACGATACGGAATTGAAGGCGGGCGTTGACTATTTGGTTGAAGCTTCCTGTCCATCAGTTCATGGTAAATTTCGGATAATTAAGACAGATAGAAGCCAGATTGACTCTGAAGCAAAAGTTGTGTCGCTAATAAATAAAGCAGGCGATTCATTTATCTTCATTGATAGCCGGGATAAAAAGAATGAGAAACCTGACAGCCGTAAAAGGATTGACGACTATTTGCAGCTTTTAAAAAGCAACCCTGAACTTAACATTAAAGGACTAATCATATACACGAATGAAAAACTCACATGGGAAAGTTCAACCACTCAAAATATAAGACCAGTTGTTATACTCAACAAGGAATTAGATATCAGCAACCTGAATTCGATTGAAATAAATGTTGATGCCAGATTCATTCAAAAATATGAGACTCAAAATATAGTTGGTTTAATTAAAGGGACTTCAAGTTCAGATTCAACGATCGTCGTTCTTGCTCACTACGATCATTTAGGCAAAATGGGGAAGGATTCCTATTTTCCCGGAGCGAACGATAATGCGAGCGGAGTTGCAATGATCTTAAACCTCGCAAAACACTATTCAGAAATTAAGCCAAAATATACAATGGTATTTATTGCCCTTTCCGGAGAAGAATTGGGGATTCTGGGTGCCAAAGCTTTTACAGATCATCCTTTAATTGATTTGACCAAAATAAAATTCCTTGTAAACTTTGATCTGGCCGGAACCGGAGAAGAAGGGATAAGAATCGTAAACGGGAGCATTTTTAAAGAAAAATTTGACCTGATTTCAAAGATCAATCAGCAACAAAATTTGCTGCCAAAGATTGATATTCGGGGTGCTGCCTGTAACAGCGATCATTGTTACTTTTATGAAAAAGGTGTACCCTGTTTCTACATTTATACGCAAGGAGGAATCCGCGCATACCATGACATCTATGACAAATATGAGACGTTACCTTTTACCGAATTCGTTGATTACTGTAAATTAATGATTCTGTTTTTTGATTCTATTTGATAAAATAGTAATATAACAACCTATAAATATGACTACTAAAATATTTAATGATAAGCTTGTTGGTTTGCTGCTGCTATTAACGCTGATCTTCCCCACAATTTCAAAGTCGCAGGTCAACCTTGACAAATTGCTCAATCACCCGTGGGTCGATTCGGTTTTCAATTCGCTGACCCCGGAACAACGTATTGCCCAGTTGATCTGGATTGATATCAGCGGAGATGAAAATCTGCAAAAGCAGGTTCGGGTTGCCGAACTTATCCGGAAAAATAATTTTGGCGGGTTGGTCTTTTTTGAAGGAACAGCTGCGAAACAGGCACAACTGACCAATTATTTCCAGTCGCTTGCAAAAACGCCGCTGATGATTGCCATGGATGCAGAATGGGGTGTCGGAATGCGCCTCGATGAAATTGAACCTTTCCCCTACAATATGACGATGGGTGCTGCAACTGATGATGATCTCATTCAAAAATGTGCCATTTCTATGGCTTTGCAAATGAAGCGTCTGGGTGTTCAGGTAAGCTTCGGACCTGTATCGGATATTAATACTGAACCGCTAAATCCGATTATCGGGATGCGTTCCTTTGGCGAATCGCGGGATAGGGTGACGCACAAATGTCTTGCCTATATGAAAGGTTTGCAGGATAACGGTATTCTTGCCGTTGCCAAACACTTTCCCGGACATGGCGATACCAAAAGTGATTCTCACCTTTCGATGCCTTTCCTTCCTTACGACCGGCAACGGCTTGATAGCATGGAACTTTTCCCGTTTAAGAAGTTATCTGACGAAGGCATTGGTGGAATGATGACCGCCCATCTGCGCGTTCCAGCGCTCGATCCCACCGGCGATGGACCTTCGAGTCTTTCAAACAAAGCAATTGAAGGTGTGATCCGAAAGGAATGGAATTTTAAAGGATTGATCATCACTGATGCCATGAATATGGGTGGTGCCACCTTGTTTGGTGGCCATGGAAGTATTGACGTGCAGGCTATTAAAGCAGGAAATGATGTTGTTGAATTTCCGGTTGACGGCGAAGCTACAATCGGAGCACTTAAAGAAGCAATCAGCAAAAAGGAAATCACGTGGGACGAGATAAATCTCAAATGTCGCAGAGTATTGGCCGCCAAGCTATTTGCCGGGTTAAATCATTATCAACCAGTGAAAATAGCCGGACTAGTTGAAGATCTTAATTCCACTGATGCACAATTAGCCCAGCGACAATTGGTCCAGTCTTCACTGACTCTTTTGGAAAATAAGAACCAATTAATTCCATTTCAGGGTTTGGATATGCTTAGGATAGCTGCTCTTTCAGTTGGATCACAATCAGTTACTCCTTTCCAGAAAATGCTGGGTAACTATACAAAAGTGGACTATTTTAACCTGCCGGAAGATTTTACAGAAGCTGAACAGCAAATAGTTGTCAATAAACTATCCGGTTATAACCTGGTGGTCACGGGTATTCATGGCTTATATGAAAGTAAAAACCGCCGTACGGTGAAAGTTGGCAATATGACTCATATTGCGCCTTTGCGCCCTTATGGTGTAACAGAACGTCTTGAAAAGCTACTGACCCGTTTAGCTGTGATGAACAATTCGGTGTTTGTTTTCTTTTCGAATCCTTATGCGATCAATGAAATTAAAGATTTTGGTCATCCGGCAGCCTTGCTGATCGGCTATCAGAATACTTCGATTGCGCAGGAATTGGCGGCTCAATTGCTGTTTGGTGGAATCGGAGCCAAAGGGAAACTTCCGGTTTCAATCAGTAACCGATATAAATCGGGTGACGGAATGATTATCAATGAATCAATACGGTTGAAATACACGATTCCTGAAGAGGTTGGATTAAACTCATCTAAACTGAATGGCAGAATTGATTCAATTGTGAATAATGCGCTTTTGCAGAAAGCCTTCCCAGGTTGTAATGTTTTGATTGCGAAAGACGGTAAGGTCATCTTTCAAAAAGCGTATGGTTTTCATACTTACGATAACAGGGAACCTGAATCTACTGACGATATGTACGATCTGGCTTCGGTAACCAAAGTTTGCGGAGCACTTCCTGCCATTATGAAATTGAACGAAGAAGGTAAATATCTCCTTGACGAACCATTTTCAACTTACTGGCCCGATTGGCGAAAAAGGTTCCTGCATCCTTCCAATAAGAGTGATATAACTGCACGTGAGTTACTTGCGCACCAGTCCGGACTTGTTCCTTTTCTGCCGTTCTGGAAACAATCGATGAATGGTAAGGATTTATCGGAAAAATTGTATCGTCCCGAAGAGCAAGATACTTATAATTACGAAGTTGCACCGGGACTGTTTCTTGACTCAAAATTTAAAGATAAGGTTTATAAATCGATCAGAAAATCACCGTTAAAAACACGTGGAAAATATGTGTACAGTGATCTGTCTGTTATTTTAACACCTTTGGTTGTGACCAGGTTAACGGGAATAAAATTTACAGATTACCTTGATCAAAATTTCTATGCTCCGCTTGGTGCAACAACGGTCACCTATCTGCCGTTGCGAAAATTTTCGGAAGAACAGATTGTCCCTACTGAATATGATACTATCTACCGTAAAAGACTGGTTCATGGGAGCGTTCATGACGAATCAGCTGCCGTATTTGGAGGAATTGCCGGAAATGCCGGTTTATTTGCTTCAGCAAATGATCTGGCGAAACTGGTTCAAATGTATGTTCAGTTTGGAACCTATGGTGGCAAACAATACCTGAAAAAATCAACAGTTGAAGAGTTTAACCGGGTTCAATATCCACAAACCAACAACAGGCGGGGATTGGGTTTTGATAAGCCACTCATTGATAATCAAAAGTTTGATAAAAATAACGCCTATCCCTGTCAAAGTGCAACACCCCAGAGTTTCGGACATTTCGGTTTTACCGGAACTTTCTTCTGGGCTGATCCAACCAACGGACTCATTTATATCTTTCTGTCAAACCGGGTCTATCCGTCACGCTCGTACAATAAGATAAGCGACCTGAATGTCAGAACTGATATTCTGCAATTGATGTATGATGAGTTGAATGATGCCAAGAAAATGAAATAACTGAAAATTCAGTAAAAGATTATTCGAATAAGAGTGACGAAAATAAAATTGGATTCAATATCTTTTATGATTAACCGAAAATACAAGCCAGATTTTAACCAGTTGCTGAAGGTGCTACGGCGCGAAAAACCTGATCGCCCTGTGTTATTTGAGTATTTTACAAATGGTCCATTGAACGAATACCTGGCAGGTCATAAAGCTGCAGATCCCGATGACCTAGAGGAAGTCATTTCTATTACGATTGAAGCCTTTACCAATGCAGGATACGACTATGTTACGATTCCTGCACGTTTTTATAATGCGTTGAAATTTACAACTGCAACTCACGATCAAAAGTCAACAGTCTCTCAAAACGAGGGGTTTATGATTACTGATCGAGCTACTTTTAACGCTTATCAATGGCCGGACCCCGGGAAAGGAGATTTTGATCTGTTTAATCGGGCAGCATCACAACTTTGTGAAGGGATGAAATTCATTGCGCCTGGCCCGGGTGGCGTGTTGGAGAATGTGATTGATCTGGTCGGTTTCGAGCGGTTATGCTATATGCTGTATGAAGATGAACAACTCGTGCAGGATATTTTTGATGCAGTAGGATCCAGACTTTTACGATTTTATGAGATTGTCTCAAGTCTTGAGCATGTCGGAGCTTTGATTGTAAACGATGATTGGGGATTTAAAACCCAAACCATGCTCGATCCGGATTCAATGCATTGTTACCTTTTCCCATGGCATAAAAAGATTGTGGAGGCGATCCATTTGAACGGAAAACCCGCAATTCTTCACTCATGTGGCAATCTTGAATCGGTGATGGATTTTCTGATTGATGAACTCCGGTACGATGCAAAACATTCATGGGAGGATACGATTTGTCCGGTTGAGAAGGGGTGGCAACGATGGGGTGATCGGATAGCCATTTTGGGTGGTATAGATATGGATTTTTTAGTTCGGAGTACGCCAGTTGGAATTCACCAAAGGGCAGTCAATTTATTAAGGTTAACCGGTTCAAAAGGTTATGCGCTTGGATCAGGCAACAGCATTCCTGCATTTGTCCCGACTGAAAATTACCTTGCCATGATCAGCGCGATATAGATAGCTAAATTACATACATCATAATAGATGTTTATGATGTATGTAATTTAGCCGCTTTTTATCAATGTTTTAGACCATTGATTTGTTTTCTATCCTACTTCCTCATGTTTGTTTTTCTTGCATTTTTATCCTTTATTTAATTCACAAATCGACTGATCCCATCATGTTGATTACGTCTATTGCTAAAATCTTTACGACTATATTAAAAAAGGTGTCGCCTACCAAGTTGCCACAATAAATACTTCAAATTTGATACAAAAAAGGATTTCTTTGGTTATATTCGCAATCCAAAGTCTATGAAGCTTAATTATGGACTGATTTCACTACATTCATTATATGTTATTAAATCAGTTATTTAGCAGGCAGATCAGAAACTAAAATGAAAATGAATACTGATCTTTTAAAAGTTGGCAGATGTGGAGTTGAGTTTGTTGTGAATGCCTGTTCCGAAGATAAAACATCTTCTCAAACAATTTGGCTTATTGCAAACCCAATTAATTCATGCTTCTTTGAATTGGCAAATGGACCCTTAATTTGGCCAGTATAGTATTTTAATTTTTTTTACCTATCACCTCCCATAAGAGACCCTGTTTTACTTCAGCATGTAACAATTCCGCGTCGCAAGTGACATTGTTATCGTCATTGGCACAAATGAGCAGGGCAGGTACAAACTGTCATTGGTTTTTGAGTTGAAACGATAAAAGCGTTAGAATCGATGTGATGTAGACAAATAATTAGTTTAAGCTGCTGCAGAAGAGTTATTTATATAAAGAATAAAACATCAGGCAAATTACTATTCTTCTTCATTACAACTTAAAACATTATTTATATCGTGCTTTTTCAGGGAATTTTCCTATTCTGAAATTGCCGGTTTGCTAAGTCCTCCGTGAGGAAAGTTAAACGTGTATTTATTTCATTTCTTCTTTTGTTAATCCTTAACTTTTAAAACCATGGCTGAGAATAATATCTTCGAAATTGCAAAAAAAAATTTTTCACCTCCGAATGATTTTCGTGCACATGTTCCAAAGGATTCTGCGTCTAATAAAAGATACTATCTTTCTGATTATGCAGTAAAGAAAAGTGAAACGTATTCATTTATTGTGGATTGGGAATTGCCTAATAATGAGAATTTATTTGACAAAGAAGTTAAAATATGAAAATGGCTGACTCCTGCCATTATTGGACTGAATTTGGTGACAAGTTTTACAGGGGCAGCGCTATTAAAAGTGTATTGAACTTGCTCAAACCCAGTTTCAGAATATTTGAAAAATAGTATTCCGAATTTGTGTTGTTAATATTTATTTCTATTTCAATGAATTAAATTATTGAATATGAAAGTATTAATGTTTGGATGGGAGTTTCCTCCTAATATTTCCGGAGGCTTAGGGACTGCCTGTTATGGCCTGACAAAAGGTCTTTCGCAACTCAACGATGTGGAAGTTACTTTTGTGGTGCCAAAGGTTTTCGGAGGAGAAGACAAGAGCAACATTAATCTTATAAGTGCGGGTGATGTTTCGATCACCCATCGGAAGATCCAATTGACTGAATTCGGAAAATCATTAGCGTATTTGGAAGTCAATTCAAAACTGGTTCCTTATTGCGACCCGGAGAATTATAACAGACAAACCTCTTTTACTGTTGAAAGCATAAAATCATTTGTTGAAACTGACCCTGAAGGGAAAGTGAAATTTACCGGAAAATATACCGAAGATCTATTTTCTGAAATTGCCAGGTATGCGTTAGTCGCTAATGTAATAGCGCAAGATAATCAATTTGATGTCATTCATGCCCATGATTGGCTTACCTATCCGGCTGGCATTGCTGCCAAGCAGGTATCTGGAAAACCACTGGTGATTCATGTTCACGCCACCGACTTTGACAGGAGCGGAGGCAGCGCTAATCCAAATGTATACGCCATTGAAAAGCAAGGGATGGATGCTGCAGATAAAATCATTACCGTAAGTAATCTCACGCGACAGGTTGTGATTGATAAGTATGGCATTGATCCAATGAAGATCATAACTGTTTATAATGCTGTTGATTCATTTCAATATGAACATCTCAGTACAATTGTCAAGGGGTTTCATGAGAAGATTGTGACTTTTTTAGGTCGAATCACCACTCAAAAGGGACCTGAATATTTTGTTGATGCCGCCAATCGGGTTCTTCAAAAAATAAATAATGTACGTTTCGTGATGGCTGGAAGTGGTGATATGATGAATAAAATGATCAGGCGGGTTGCTCAACTTAGAATTGCTGATAAGTTTCATTTTGCAGGTTTTTTGAAGGGGGATGATGTTTGCAAGATGTTGCGGATGAGTGATGTATATGTAATGCCTTCTGTTTCTGAACCTTTTGGTATTTCTGCCCTGGAAGCAATGCAGGCTGGGGTACCGATTATTATTTCACGTCAGTCGGGAGTTGCTGAGATTTTAACAAATGCCCTTAAATTAGATTTTTGGGATGTTGATGCAATGGCTGATGCAATTTATGGTCTGTTAAGATATCCCAAGCTTTCTAAAGTGCTTGTAAGGGAAGAGCAAAAAGAATTGAGCAATATAAATTGGGAAGATTCCGCCCGTATCGTTAAAGGGGTTTACAATTCCGCTATTCACGCGCCGAAATCATTGGTTAATTCGAATGACTCCAGTAGCACTGTGACTTTTAAGAATACAAAATCGATTTTGAATAACAGCGAAAAAACACACCTTCCCCATTACAACCATAAAGTCCAGGCTACACAGCGCATCTCTTCTGTAGCTAACTAAAAATAAACTTCCATCTATTAGTTATGCCATTTTTTCCCCTGACTTACAAATGGTTTGTAATTCTATATCTAATCCATTGTGAAGTAATGCATTAATACAACAAGTACTTTTTAACTTTCCCTTTAAATGTTGCGATATCTTTATTCCAGATGGGTAGGATTGATTCTACCTTAAAAGATTTTGAAAATTCCAATCTGATTTTGTTGGTTCCGCAAACCTTGTCGAACATATTGAGACGGGATTTTTCGCACAATTCAAAAACATTTTTATCTGGCCAAAGTTTATGGTACTCCTGGAGCACCCAAAATTGGACTAACGATAACTCTGCTTTTTTGTAATCGGTAATATGTACCTGGATTCCATGCACCACATGGTCTTTGGAAACACTGTAATATGGCGTGAAATGTATCGGTCGGAACAGCAGTCCGGGAAGATGAAGGCTGTTCATATTCCTGGCGAGGCTGTCCGCATTAATCCATTCTGCTGCAAAAAGCTGGAAGGGTAGTGTGTAACCGACACCAATATTGAAGACATAAAGCTCACCCAGAATTCCGGAGATTGGGTAGAAAGCCGGTGAATAGCCATGTGGAATATGGGGTGATGAAGGTACCCAAGGTAGTCCGGTCTGTTCAAAGGTCATCTTTCTTTTCCACCCTTTCATTGGAATGATGGTTAACTTGCATTTGATCTTGTTTGCCAACAAGCCCTCTTCATTTAAATAAATGGCCAACTCACCAACAGTAAGTCCGTGAATATAAGGAATCGGAAATTGGCTGACAAATGAAGTAAATGCTGGTTCGGTCAGACAACCCTCCATCTTTTGCCCGCCCAAAGGATTGGGTCGGTCAAGAACTACAAATTCGATATTGTTTTCAGCTGCAGCCTCCATGGCCAGTCCCAATGAACTGATATAAGTATAAGAGCGCGACCCAATATCCTGAATGTCATAAACCAGTACATCAATATCGCGCAACATCTCAGGCGTCGGTTTTCTCGTTTTTCCATAAATGCTGTATACAGGCAACCCGGTTTCCGGATCTTTAAAATTCGAAACATCTGCTCCCGCAGTATAATCACCTCTTACACCATGTTCGGGACCGTAAAGTGCCACAAGTTTAATATCTTTGGAATGAAAAAAGAGGTCGACTGTTGACTGAAGATTTCTGTCTACTCCGGTAGGATTCGTGATTAATCCTACCCTTTTTCCTTTAATAGGCGCAAAGTTTTGTCCTTTCAGTACTTCTAATCCTGTTTTCACTCTGCCAGCAGTTAGCGGTGAAGCGAAAAGCGCGAATAGGAATACGACCAGGAGGTGCTTAATGACTGTTTTTTTCATGATCAAGATGAAATATAATTGTTTAGATTTAAGCTGAAATAACTATTTTTAAATTTGTATTACAACAATCGTAAAAGTAAAAAAAGATATTAATTTATGAAACGTATTACAACATTCTTCGGCCTGATAATTTTCATTATCCTGATCAGTTGCCAGAATAAGGTGCCTGCCCGTCACACTTTCGCGGATATTGAAACGGCTTTCCAGAAAGGTCAGTTAACCAAGGCATCTCAATGGGCTGATTCATTGTTGAAAACGGGAAATACGGATTCATTGGCAACTGCTAAGTTATTTTATTTTATTGATGTGTCCGAACGTATCAAATCCGATTTCTCTGTCCCGGAATCTGAAATTGATGCGCGACTGAAAAAAGAGTTTGGGACGTATTCACAAAATGATAAAAAATTGTGGGAGAAGAATAACTGGTTGGAATATGGCGTTATCGATGGCGAGAAGCGTTATTTCAAGCGGGCTGTTTCGAACCTGAAATTAATACTTGCCAGCCATCAGTCACAAGTCCCAGGGGCCAAGGGATTAATTACGGACCAACTATCTCTGTTTAGATTGAAGCATTCCCACGATGTGATTGCAGCTTCAGCGAATGGAAAGCCCGTTGTGCCCGTGACGATGAAAGTAACTTATCAGTTGACGGTCAATGCAGATGCAGTTCCAGCTGGAGAATTGGTGCGCTGTTGGTTGCCATTTCCGCGCGAAGTGCATGCTCGTCAGGGAAATGTTGCACTTCAAAAAACAATTCCTGCTGCCCATTTTATGGCTCCTGATACGCTTGGACAGCGTTCGGTTTATTTGGAACAAAAGGCTGTGCAAGGGAAACCTGTTGTATTTGAGCTTCAGTTTTCGTATCAATCTAAGGCCCAGTATTTCGATTTAAGCAAACTGAAAATCCTTCCTTACGACAAAACATCAATGATTTTTAAAAAATATACTGCGCAGCAATATCCACAAATTGTATTTTCGAAAGAAATTAAACAGTTGTCGGACAGTATCGTGAATGGTAATTCTTCGCCTGGTGAAATCGTGAAAAAACTCTATTATTGGATCAATGACCATATTATCTGGACCGGTGCATTGGAATATTCTATTATGCCCCAAATCCCCAAATATGTATTGGCCAATCACCGGGGAGATTGCGGAATGCAGACTTTGCTCTTTATGTCCATGGCAAGGTGCCAGGGAATACCTGTTAAATGGCAGAGCGGTTGGATGATGCATCCGGGTGAAGTCAATCTCCACGATTGGTGCGAAGTGTATTACGAGGGAGTTGG
>JANYLE010000322.1 GCA_025363795.1 Mariniphaga sp.
ATCTTCGACTCCAAAGTTTTCGTCAGCCAGATTGGCTTCAACGATATCCGTTAGCCTTTTTACGAACTCGTTGTTCATGACTAATTGATTCAGTTTGTCCTTTTTTCTGTTCTGATGGTATACAAATTTAAGATATTAATACCTTAAAAACAATCGGCTGACTAACCATTTTATGCGTTAATTTGGTCTTCTAATGCTGTTTGAATATTTAACTGAATGCGAACAGGAATCAGTTAGTAGATTTAGGTTACTTTTGCGAAAATAGATTTATTCAAAAAAACATGAAAAATTTAATAGAAGCACTCAACCAAAAATATAAAAATTCAACTGCCGAAGAACTCATAGCTGGGTTTCTGGATGAATACAAAGGCAAGATTGCTTTATCCAGCAGTCTTGGCATCGAAGATCAGGTCCTTACTTCGATGATTTGTAATATTGACAAAGAGACAAAGATCTTCACGCTCGACACAGGCAGGCTTTTCACCGAGACATATGATTTGATTCATAGAACCAATCATAAATACGGAATCAAGTTAAGCATCTATTTCCCTGATGCAAAACATGTGGAAGAGATGGTCAATACCAAGGGAATCAACCTGTTTTTTGAAAGTGTTGAAAATCGCAAACTTTGCTGTAACCTTCGTAAAATCGAACCGCTTAAACGTGCGTTTGCAGGACTGGAGGTTTGGATTTGCGGTTTACGCAGCGAACAATCTGTCACACGGCAAAATATGCAACGGATTGAGTGGGATGAGGCCAATGGACTTATCAAACTGAACCCATTAATGGACTGGACAGAAGAAGAGGTCAGGAGTTATATCAAAACTCATGGAATTCCTTATAATCCATTACACGACAAAGGATTTCCAAGTATCGGCTGCCAGCCGTGCACAAGAGCCATTTTTCCGGGAGAAGATATCAGAGCCGGACGTTGGTGGTGGGAAAATCCTGATACCAAAGAATGTGGGCTACACAAAAGATAAAGGTTAAAGTGTAAAGGATAAAGGTTAAAGTTCGGGAAACACTTTAACCTTTTTACTTTAACCTTTAACCTTCTCAAAGCGACATATGGCTCATCTTTAAAATGATCCATTTTTGAGCCAATAATTTCTAATCGAATTTGTGGTCTGATTCATCTTCATCACAACCTTTGTTGTATTGTTCCATTGCACTGAAACTCATCCCCATCGACGAAAAACCGCCATCGTGGAAAAGGTTCTGCATGGTTACCTTTCGGGTAAAATCCGAGAACATTACAATACAATAATCGGCACATTCGTCTGCAGTGGCATTCCCCAGTGGTGACATCCGTTCGGAAAAATCGAGCAAATTGCCAAACATCTTAATGCCGTTTCCTGCTGTTGTTGGCGTTGGCGACTGTGAGATGGTGTTGATTCTGACTTTGCGTTCCATTCCATAGATGTAACCAAAACTTCGGGCAATCGACTCCAGTAATGATTTAGCATCAGCCATATCATTATACCCGTAAAATGTGCGTTGTGCCGCAACGTACGATAAAGCAAGAACCGAGCCCCATTCGTTGATCGCATCCAGTTTCCGAGCAGTTTGCAACACTTTATGGAAGGATATCGCCGAAACATCCAGCGTTTTTGAAAGAAAATCGTAGTCAAGATCGCTGTAATGCCTCCCCTTCCGTACATTCGGTGACATGCCTATAGAATGCAGTATGAAATCAAGTTTACCCCCCAAAAATTCCATCGATTTTACAATCAATGCTTCAAGGTCTTCAACATTTGAGGCATCAGCCGGAATAACGATTGTGTTGCATTTCTCCGCAAGCGTCTCGGTATCGCCCAACCGAATCGCAAACGGGACATTTGTCAGTGTAAAGGTTGCACCTTCCTCTAACGCCCTTTCTGCTACTTTCCATGCTATCGAATTTTCATTCAAAGCTCCGAAAATAATCCCTCTTTTACCCTTTAACAAATTATTAGCCATCTCATTACAATTTCTGAAAACGTTTCGTCTTCAATGAATAAAATACAATACAAGTTTAGTTGTTGTCGAGTTAGCTTGGTCTGTTCAGATTATTAAGGTAGTAACCCTCTTAACGACACAATTGTTTATCAGTGTTGATAATTAATATTTTCAAATCAGGCAATTATGGGTTTACGGAACTCCTTATCTCTCCCTTTTGCCCTTCAACCACTCCCCCATTCATATGAAATTACTGCCGTCTACTTTAAAAGTTCCTCCGCGTTTAAGATTGCTGCTGCAGTTATATTTTCACCGCTCAGCATCTTGGCAAGTTCTTCAATTCTCTCAGGTTTCGACAAAAGTTTTAAATGAGTGGTCGTTTCACTTTCTGAATCCTGTTTATACACCAAATAATGGTGATCGCCCTTTGCAGCAATCTGTGGAAGATGCGTAATATTAATAACTTGCATGTCGGCAGATATTTCCTTCAGGATGATACCCATTCTTTCTGCAATCTCTCCCGAAACCCCGGCATCAATTTCATCGAAAATAATTGTTGGTAAAGCTTTCGATTTAGATATCAGTGCCTTAATTGCAAGCATTACCCTTGACATCTCACCACCTGAAGCCACTTTCGAAATTTCGCAAAGGACACCATTTTTATTGGCTGTAAAGAGGAAACTGACCACGTCCATTCCATTTGATCCGGCAACCTGCAATGGTGATATATCAACTTTAAACTTTGAGTTTGGCATTCCCAACAATAAAAGCTGCCTTATAACCCGTGACTCAATATCTTTGGCAATTATCTTGCGTTGAGCAGACAAGAGAACAGCCAAATCTTCTACTTCCCTTTTTTTCTGCTCCACTAATTTTGTAAGGTGAAGAATCTCTTCTTCATTGGATGAAACGGCAATAATCTTAGCCTCCAACGAGTTGCGCAATTCAATCAGTTCATCAACTGTTTTTACATGATGCTTTTGTTGCAACGAGTAAATAAGATCAAGACGTTCATTGATAAAACTGATTCTTTCGGGGTCATACTCCACCTTTTCAGTAATCGACGCAGCATCCTGGGCTATATCCTTTAAATCGAGGTACAAGCTCTCCAAACGTTGCGACAAACCTGCCGCATCCGGAAGAAAACTATTCAGTTTAGTGATCAATCCGATAGATGTCTTAAGCTGGATCAAAGCCGAAATGTTTTCCCCGTTCAACAGCTCCGAAACGTTCGAAAGTCCTGATTTAATCTCTTCGGCGTGCGTCAATAACTCCAGCTCTTTTTCAAGTAGCTCCTGTTCATTTTCTGAAAGGGCAGCTTTATGCAACTGATCGAACTGAAATTGGAAATAGTCTAGATCAGCTCTCGATTTTTCAGCAAGTAATTCAGCCTCATTCAGATTACTGATAATTTTTCGGTAATCCTTATAAGTATCTTTATAGGTCGAAAGTAGTCCCTGGTTCCCCGCACAAATATCAACAACCATCATCTGAAACAACTGGCTGTTCAATTCCAGGTTTTGGTTTTGAGAATGGATATCTATCAAATGGATACCGATATCCTGCATTGTTTTCAGCATTACAGGCGAATCGTTGATAAAAGCACGCGATTTTCCGGCCGGATTAATCTCGCGCCTGAAAATAGCAAAATGATCATAGTCAATATCATTCAACGAAAACAGTTCTTCAAGTCCTAATCCATCCACTCTAAATACCGCCTCGACCACACATTTCACCGATTTGTCTTTCAAAACGGAAGAATCGGCTCTTTGACCAAGAATCAATGACAACGCTCCAAGCAAAATAGATTTACCAGCACCAGTCTCACCTGTTATAATTGAGAAACCGGGACGAAGATCAACATCCAGTTCCCGGATCAAAGCATAGTTCTGAATTCTTAAGCGTGTTAACATCCAGGCATAATTAGGTTAAAAAATCTTTTGCTCCATAATCTTCTCATACTTCCCTGTATTTGATGGATCGCACTCCGTGAGGATAACCATCACCCTGCCCTTTTCGTCAGTACTCCCTTTCGAAAAAATATTTACGAGCTCATCCGATTTGGCATCGAAAAAAATACGATTGACATAGGTATCAGGTTTCGACCGGTATACACGCTGCATATTTTTTAATGCGTCGGCTATTTCAGACCGGCCAATATCAGGTTTCTCGGCCATCACATCCAAGCCCAACCGGTGATAACGATAGAGTAATTCCCGGAAAGGACCATAAGCTTTATTGGTGAGATTTTCAATTAACCAGAAACGGTTAAAATTGCCTTCAAAGGCACGCCATCCCTTTTCGCGGGCATTCTGTGAACGGTTCACAATATCACGGGCCTTCTGAAAATAAACCGATCCTCCCAACGGGGAATACGTATCGTAATCGAATCCCAAAATTACATTGGCATAATAAGCCAAAATATTGGTAAGCGGATTGGAATTTGAAGTCTCATCAAATTCCATTGGCTGAAACTCCACATATCTGAATTGCAAATCATTGTCTTTGATATTCAGCAACGGAGAATTATAGGAAGAGTTGAAAATTGGGCGATTCATCTGAACCTGTATCGTTCCTTTAAACTCATCGGAGGATACCTGCTCTGTAATCTGGATAAAAATGGTACATTCAATTCTTTCGTCAGTTGTAAAGACATTGTCAGACCATTTACGATTATTCATAAACTCATAAATATCGGTCCGCATCGACTCAAAGACCTGCTTATAAGTTCCCTCTACCCTTGAACTCGACACACTGACATTGCATCTGAATTCCTGCCCTATTGCTCCAAACGAGCTATAGATCAACGTGAGTATAAGGATGAATCTTGGCATAAAACGATATAATATTTCTTCTAAAAATACAAAAATTAAGATAGTTCTGAAATAGCTCCCTCAACCTCCATCAGTTTATTGACAACATCAACCGCCACTTCAGCTTTTGATTTTAAATCGAAGTTGAGAATAGTGCCGCTTTTATCAAGTATTTTTATCTTGTTTGTATCATGCTGAAATCCGGAACCACTGTCCCGTAACGAATTCAGCACAATAAAATCAAGATTTTTCTTTTTTAGCTTCAAAATGGCGTTTTGCTCTTCATCATTCGTTTCAAGAGCAAATCCCACCAACACCTGATCCCTTCGCTTAATTTTTCCCAAACTGGCAGCAATATCCGGATTGGGACGAAGTTCAAGTAAATAATTGGCAGATGTCCGCTTAATTTTTTGATCATCAACAACTACAGGTGCAAAATCGGCAACTGCGGCCACCATGATCGCACCATTGCATTTTCCGAAATAATTTACGCATTGGGCATGCATTTCTGTTGCAGAAACAACATCGATACGCTCAATATTCTTGTGATTGCATTTCAGTGCAACGGGACCGGCAACCAAAATAACCCTGGCTCCAAGTGAAGCCAACCTTTCTGCAATGGCAAAACCCATCTTACCGGATGAGTAGTTCCCAATGTAGCGAACCGGATCAATTTTTTCGTGGGTGGGACCTGCTGTAACGAGGTAGGTTTTATTCAGCAGTTTTTTTTTTCAGCAAAAAATTCAACAATCATATCGACAATAGCATCAGGCTCTTCCATGCGGCCTTTACCTAACAGCCCGCTGGCAAGTTCGCCGGAAGCTGGTTCGATAATGATGTTTCCATACGATTTCAATAGCTCGATATTCCGTTTGGTCGATGGATGCTGAAACATATCGAGATCCATAGCCGGCGCAATCATTACCGGACACTTTGCCGACAAATAAGTTGTAACCAATAGATTATCACAAATACCATTCGCCATCTTTCCCATGGTTGCAGCTGTAGCCGGAGCGACAAGGAGTAAGTTTGCCCACAGTCCCAAATCGACGTGACTATTCCAGCTACCATCATTACGGGTGAAAAATTCGCTCAAAACAGGCTTCCCCGAAAGAGTTGACAATGTTAAAGGTGAAATAAATTCTTTTGCATAAGGGGTCATTACAACCTGCACTTCAGCACCTTGCTTTATCAACCCCCTTAAAAGATAAGCAGCCTTGTAGGCTGCAATACTTCCTGTGACACACAGAATTATTTTTTTTCCCTGAAGTTGCATCCGCGACAAAAATTTTTAATGTTTGAATTCCGGATGATAATCCCTGTCCAAAAACGCTAATATCGGACTAAATAGTCGTCAGACTATTTTTTCTCTTTTGCAGGATTACGGTAATAAATCTGCCCTTCCTTAAACTCTTCGTAAGCAATAAGGGTAGGTTTTGGTAATTTTTCGTAATAGCGTGAGATCTCGATTTGCTCGCGATTCTCGAATACTTCTTCCAGGTTATCGCTGAAAGAGGCAAATTCCTGAAGTTTTGTGTTCAGCTCCTCTTTTAATTCGGCATTGATCTGGTTGGCGCGTTTTGCTATCACCATCAATGATTCATAGACATTGCCTGTAAAAGCCTGCAATTCATCTAAATCCCTCGGCACAGTGGTTATAGCAGCTTTTGTTTTTTTATAATCCATGATCTATTTATGTGTTTTATTAATCTCTTCATCACTAAGGTTCATCAATTTCTTTGTGCTTGCAAAGTACCGATCAGCCTCTTTTCTGTATTTACTTTGCGGAAACTCATCCGTAAAGGTAAAATATTCATCCAGCGCGTTATTCAAACGCTCACGTTTCTTTTCGTCAATGCTGTTTTCGCCAAGAAGATATTTCGCTTTCAGCAAATAATACATCAGCTCTTCACGGTATTTCGAATCAGGGTATTCTTTAAGACTGTTTGTTAAAGATATAACTGCAGCCCGATAATCGGAAAGATCATAATACAATCTTCCTGACAAATAGGACTTATAAACCAGCTTCTCCCTCATTTCGTCGATAAGTTTGTTCGCTTCGGGAACTCGTTTACTTGTCGGGAATATATTGATAAATAATTGCAATGCATCAATGGCATCCTGCGTGGTTTTCTGGTCAAGCCTTGCACTTGGAGAATCCAGATAATAACAGTAACCAATCAGAAACTGAGCCTCTTCGTTATATTCGCTTCGGGGAAATTCCTTCAACATTTGCCTGAAATAGTGACTGGCAAGCACATAATCGCGTTGACCATAGAAACTCTTGGCCAAGTAGTAATAAATCTGGTCAGCGCGGCTTGTACCACGGTAAATATTGACCAATTCCTGATAAAGTTGAGAGGAACGGCTATATTCCTTATTCTCGTAATACTCTTTAGCTTTTTTCAGTTTATATTCATAGTCAGTACTTTTGACTACCTTCTGATAATCACCACACGATAGAGCCACGAAAAACAGGCTAACCCAAAGGATATTTTTCACTTTTCGAATCATTTTGCAAAGATACATTTTTCAACTATTCAGTACACTACTTTTTTGATAATAACGAAACGATTGTATAAATCAGTGTTTAAGCACTCGTTAATACAATGACTGGCGAACGATTCAAATGGTTGCTCAACCTGAATAATTATCTGAAAATTGCCCCCTCCGCAGAATTCCTTAGACACCAATCAGCAATCCGGACGAATCCGAGCCCCGAAAACCAATAACATTTTCGGATTCCCAAATTTCGAAACCACAAGTTATAATGCAGCAAAGCAGGCACCTGCAAGGTTTAAGTAATAGATGATATAGTAATATGTTCCTTTTATATCATGATTTAATTCAGGAAAAATCAAATCCATAACTTTTTTGTTGCAATATAAAAAAGTATACTTTTGCATAGTTTAAAAATAAAATCAATATAATCGTGGATATTTTTGAAAAGATAAAAACAGACAAGGGCAATCTTGGTCAATACCAGAAAGAAGCTCATGGTTATTTTTCATTTCCTAAATTAGAAGGTGAAATCGGTTCCAGAATGAAATTCAGGGGCAAAGAAGTTCTTAACTGGAGTCTCAACAACTATTGTGACCTGGCCAACCATCCCGAAGTCAGAAAGGCCGACGCTCAGGCAGCTGCCCAATATGGTCTTGCCTACCCTATGGGTGCAAGAATTATGTCGGGCCAAACCAGTATGCACGAAGAGCTGGAGAAACAACTTGCCACTTTTGTAAGCAAACCGGATGCCTATCTGCTGAACTATGGTTACCAGGGAATGGTTTCGATAATCGATGCAATGTGCAGTCGTAATGATGTAGTTGTTTATGATGCAGAAGCTCATGCCTGTATTCTTGACGGTGTCAGATTACACATGGGAAAACGCTTTGTGTTTCTTCATAACGATATGGACAGTCTCCGTAAACAATTGGAGCATGCCACAGCATTAACACAAAAAACCGGCGGAGGTATTCTCGTCATCACTGAAGGTGTATTCGGTATGGCCGGTGACCTTGGAAAACTGGACGAAATTGTTGCGCTAAAAAGCGAATATAGTTTCAGGCTACTCGTTGACGATGCGCATGGTTTTGGAACAATGGGTGCAACAGGTGCCGGAACCGGAGAACATTTTGGTGTCCAGGACCAGATTGATATGTACTTCGGAACATTTGCGAAATCAATGGCCGGAATTGGTGCATTTATCGCCAGCAGCGAAGAGGTATGCGACTACTTTCGTTACAATATGCGTTCGCAAATATTTGCCAAATCGCTGCCGATGGCAATGGTTATCGGATTACTCAAACGTCTTGAGTTAATACGTACCCAACCTGAATTAAGGGAAAAACTTTGGATCATTGTTAAGGCGCTTCAGTCAGGTTTGAAATCAGAGAACTTCGATTTAGGGGTTACCAACTCACCAGTTACGCCAATTTATCTTTCAGGAAGTGTGCCTGAGGGAACCAATGTCGTAATGGACCTTCGTGAAAACTACAATATCTTCTGTTCAATTGTTGTTTACCCTGTTATCCCCAAAGGTCAATTGTTATTGCGCCTTATTCCGACTGCAGGTCACACGCTCGAAGATGTCGATTATACTATTAAGGCGTTCTCAGAAGTTCGCAAAAAACTCGAAGCCGGGAAATATGCAAGCACAAAACTCGCACAGATTTCTTAACAATATCGATTCACATAAAAAATGCCTCCAGTAATGAGAGGCATTTTTTTTGTGATCCGTTTGTCTAGTCCTGAAATAGCGTTACACAAAAAGTAAAGCTATGGAAGATAAAGATGGGATTCAGTACGTTAAGCGTACACAAAAGGATTACTCAATGTCCTTCAAATTACAGGTTGTTCAAGAAATCGAGCTTGGGGAGTTAGGAATAAAAGGTTCGCTGCGTAAGTATGGTATTCAATCGCACGGTACTGTCTTAAATTGGCTTAGAAAATATGGTAATTTTGATTGGGAAAATCAAACACCGTCAAATATGCCAAAAACGCCGGAACAAAAGATCTTAGAGCTGGAACAGAAGGTTAAACTGTTGGAGAAGCAGA
>JANYLE010000339.1 GCA_025363795.1 Mariniphaga sp.
TACAATGGATAATCCGCAGCCAAAGTCCCCGCTGTATGGCGTACAGATGGGATGCAGTTCACAGACTAAATGTCGGTGGGTCATTTCTTCTTTGAAATGGTCTAAAATATAGTCGAGGCCCCTTGGAGACAAGGCTTGTCAGAGGAAGGTTGGGGTAACTCCCGACTGGAGAGTTGACAGAGATAAATGTATTTCTTTCATTTATCGGGTTCCTGCTGTAATGCCCTTTTTTTTAGGGGAAAAAGTGTCACCGTAGAATGTGGCTACACCGTCAAATTGCGGGAAGTTCCTAAAGACTTTGATTACCAAGTTTGATTCGAAAGGAATCAAATGGCCTGAGTAATGACCTTGGAGATGGTAAAAACATCAAAGTATGATACAATGGATAATCCGCAGCCAAAGTCCCCGCTGTATGGCGTACAGATGGGATGCAGTTCACAGACTAAATGTCGGTGGATTCATTTAATATGAATCTAAGATATAGTCGGGCCATATCCGAAAGGATATCAAATAGGAGGAATCGAGTACAATTCTATTTATATGTACAAGAGGAGAGTCTATTTGGAAAAAAATATAAAATATCAAATATTTATAATTGGTTTGCCGAAATAATGACTATAAATCTTCGTGTTGGTCATTTTGAATTACTTCGCTCCTCAGACTTTGATTCAGATATTTACTTCATTGAAACGAAATTGGCAACATACGATTTTACAATAAATCATAAAGGATGCTGGTTATACAATCAAAATCTTAATAGAGATGGTTATCCTCGAATTAGATATTCTATTCCTGATGACTATCGTGTATGGGATGACGGACATGATATCCAGTTTACTGCAAGACATCGTGTTAATCCCGTTCGAAAGTTGAGAGATTATCGTATTTATCTCCATAGATACCTCTATTGGAAAGATAAACCAGGTCTTTTAGTTAACCAAGAAATTTCTCACCTCTGTGGGGAAAGTAGATATGGAAATTCTGATCATCTGTTTGGCGAATATCATCTCGCAAATTTAGCAAGGCAAAGGATGTCATTCAGGGATAAATACAAATTGTCCCCATACTCCTGCATGCATATTATGAACTACCAAACCAATATCCTAATGCTTCGCTTTCGGGTCATATAGATGTATGGATAGGATTTTATTAAATATTTGTTTTTCGGAGTAACCGTAGATGTTCTGGGCAGCACGCGTATTACAATATTAATACCAACGAGCTTATCGTGGTAAAATATGCCTGCTCTATTTTAAATCAGAGTGGGAAAACTTTTCAACTATTAATGTGACTGGGATAGCTGTTTGGAACTACATCTTGAACGAGGAATTCCTAGTAGACGCAAGTCATCAACTTGCATCGATTTAGTCCCTGCTCTTTGTGTTACAACAACCAATCATGTTGAAGGTAACAAATTTTGATTATATTGCTTCTGCTCCAAGGGAAAACCTTTTGGCAGCACTTCCGGACACCAAACCTGGTGGACCGGATGGTATTTGTTTATTTGCAATCACAACCAGAGGAAGTCGATGCAAAATTCCAAAATTAGCCACAAAAAATGGTTCGAAGGTCGAACCCGACGTTGTAAAAAGATACGACGCATCCAAAAACAAACAATCCTTCATTAAAGATAATGAACTTATTATTTTTGATGGTTGGAATGATAGAGAGGTTGAAATGACACATATTGTTTTGTGTTTACACAAAAACTTGCAGTTTAACAAGTTGGTGGAACACGAATCAAATCGTGACAAAGGGGATGAAAAGTGGGTAATAGCACATCAATGCCATATGGGAAATGAGAACCAATATTGCATGACTGTGTCACATTTATTTGTTGCTACAAATTCTGTAAATCAGAAACAAAGAGTATGTTCCACGACAGGACAATATGTCTGTGAATCTTGTGGATATGCTCCAAAAAGAGCAAATGAATGTCAATGCTCAAAACTTATCAATCCACCAGATACAGTTCCTAACTGTATTACTCAACCTATTGTGGCAGGAATTATACCTGAGCTTCAAATGCAAATAAAGGAGTTGGAATCCAAATATAAAGATTTGGAATCCAAATACAATAAAATCAAAGATGAAAAAGAATAAAATGTTTTGCTTTTATTTTTTTTTACAAATATAATCATGTTACACATTTTTGGTGTTATCGAAGACGAATGTTGAATTTCTCGACCAATGGGATCGAGGGTAAAGGGTTCAGCAAGTCTCAATGATCACTATTGGTTATAGTGGTAAGAGGCAACATCATCAAATTGCGGGAACACCCTAAAGCTTAGTATACCAAGTTGAGGTGAAAACATCTCAATGGCCGGGGTAATGACCTCTAGGATATGGTAAAAACTACTAAGATACTACAATGGGCAATCCGCAGCCAAGTCCTAACGCGCCCCCCAAGGCGCCACCGGATGCAGTTCAGAGACTAAATGTTGGTGGGCCGAGGGTTTCGCCTCGGCTTGAGATATAGTCCGGCCCCTTGCGAAAGCAAGGGGATCCAACCGTAAAGGAATTGACGGAAGGGCACCACCAGGAGTGGAGCCTGCGG
>JANYLE010000356.1 GCA_025363795.1 Mariniphaga sp.
GATTATAAAAATCAACCCATTACAATTTATATCGGATTTAATATTTATCAATTTTAATAAAAACCTTTTTAAAAAAATGAAAAAAATTCTTTTAGGACTGTGTGTTATTGGTGCCTTTACTGCAAATGCACAGAATCAGAATCCCGAGGATGCAAAGATGAAACCAGAGATGACCGAATTCTGGGATCCGGAAGTGAAAGTCGTTACTCCGGCAGACAATAACCTGAATGCCCCTGCGGATGCGATCGTACTTTTTGATGGTACAAGTGCATCATTACTTCAAAACTGGGCAAACAGCAAGGGCGAGGCTCCGGCATGGAACGTTGCCGATAATTGTGTAACAGTTGCAAAGGGTACGGGAACAATTCAGACAAAACAGGTTTTCGAAGATTATCAATTACACATCGAATGGCGTTCTCCTGCCGAAGTTGATCCTGAAAAGAAAAGTCAGGGACGTGGAAACTCAGGTATTTTCATGATGGAGCGTTACGAATTGCAGGTACTCGACAATTACAACAACCGCACCTATCGTAACGGTCAGGCCGGATCGTTTTACAAACAGTATGCACCACTTGTGAATGTTTGCAAAAAACCAGGCGAATGGCAGACTTACGATGTGATCTGGACTGCTCCAAGATTTAAAGAAGACGGTACTTTATTCTTACCAGCACGCGCCACTGTTCTTCAGAATGGTGTTCTTGTACAGAACAATGTTCAGCTGTTAGGGCCAACCGAATATATCGGAATCCCAAAATACAAGGCTCATGGCCCGGGTGCTCTGGTTCTTCAGGATCATGGCAATCCAGTAAGCTACAGAAATATCTGGATCAGGAAACTGTAAACTCCAATTTATCAAGTATACAAAGTGCCCGGAAATTCCGGGCATTTTTGGTTTTAAATAGTTAAACCGAAAAAGATACAAGGGAAAAGCAAAGTAAGTTACAACATAAACCATTAAGGGTTGATTCCTGAAATTAAAGTGTACTTTTGAAGAGGATAAGCATTAAATCACACAATTGTTAACGGTTACTTTATAGGATAAATGGAAATAATCTATTGCGATACAAACTATTCAGAACAGATATTGGACATTTTCAATGATGCGATTCTCAACTCCACGGCGTTGTATGACTATCAACCACGGACTTTGGAAAACATGAAATCGTGGTTTGAGGTGAAGAACAAACATCACTTTCCGGTAATCGGGATAACGAATGAAGCGGGTGAATTACTTGCATTTGGAAGTTACGGAACCTTTCGGGCATGGCCGGCTTATAAATATACCGTCGAACATTCGCTCTATGTCCAAAAAGATCACCGGGGCAATGGATTAGGAAAAATTATCCTTTCCGAAATCATTAAGAATGCCACACGCCAGGATTATCACTGTCTGGTGGCCGGAATCGATTCAACCAATCAGACGAGTATTGCATTGCATGAATCCGTTGGATTTGAATACTCCGGAACGATCAAACATGCGGGATACAAGTTTGCGAAGTGGCTGGATCTCGCGTTTTATCAATTGATTCTGCCCACGCCGCTCCATCCAACCGAAGATTAACAATCGGATAGGTTCATTAAAAGGACCTCGTTAACTGGGTAATCCAAACGATGAAGCACACTTTTAAATTGAAACGATTCCCCCTGTTTTAAAACCTAAGCACCACATGCTTGATCGACTTCCGGTCAGCCGTATAAACAACATGAACGGCATTGTCTGAAGTTTGAATCACCGAAGGATAACTGAACTCGCCCGTTGGCTGGTCTTCAAGCATCACAATCGCTTTCCATGTTTTCCCGTCAGTCGAAACAGCTACACTTAGTTTATTCCGTCCATTTACCCACTCTTTTCCGCCTTGCATTGGGTTGTAAATCAAA
Source organism: Mariniphaga sp. (assembly GCA_025363795.1). Taxonomy (GTDB): domain Bacteria; phylum Bacteroidota; class Bacteroidia; order Bacteroidales; family Prolixibacteraceae; genus JAAFHB01. The sequence goes on from JANYLE010000356.1 coordinate 1,879, forward strand.
ACCTGTAAACCCGAACGAAGGGTCACGGCGTCAATACCAGAATTGGGATTCAACACCTTTGTCTTAGTCAGCTTGCTCCAGCTCTTTCCTTCATCATCCGACCAGCTCTCCATGATGTTGTTCTGATTGCTCCGGAGTAAAGCCTGAATCCGCCCTCCGGGATAAACCAATAGGGTCGGTTGAATTACCTTTGCAGGATTTTGGGGATCAATTTCAATCTTCTCCCAGCTCTTCCCGCCATCCGACGATCGTTCGATATGCGAATGCCACTCATCACTTTTCGTTTCGATGCTCGAGGGACTTAAGATAACTCCCGACGCAAGTTGGATGGGCTTGTTTTTGATAGGACCGAGAATCCCGTCCGGCAACTTATGTGGTATTGACCAGCTTTTCCCTTCATCATCCGAATTCATGACCATTCCCCACCATTCGCGCGGGTTTGGACCGACTTTATAATACAGGGAAAGGACTCCGTTCGACCTGAAGAATACAGGATTCCAACATGGGAAGCGAACGGAATCACTGATTATCCCCGTCGCAATTTGTTGGGGAGCACTCCATACTTTGTCCTTTTTAACCGAGGCCCAGATTCCGACGTCAGGACTACCTTCAAAAGCACCGCCAAACCAGGCAGCCATCAGCGAACCATCTTTCAGTTCAGTGATTGTTGCGGCATGACACTGTTTAAACGGAGCCTCGCCGAAGATGAATTCGCTCGTTTGAATCTTACAAGATTTTGGAATCCGTACAGCCTGACACGAAATGGCCATGGCGATAATAAAAAGGAACAGGTAATATCTCATCATGAATAAAAGAAAGGTTTGACAAATTGAAGTCCGATGCATCCTGAATAGTGCATCTCAAGACGAACATCATCGGTCGCAGAAACTGAAAACTCAGGAAAGGTGCAAAATAGTAAATTATACAAATACAATTCATTTTTTCGCCCATTAATACCCTTCAAAACCAGGGTCAGGGTGGCAATGAATTCGCTGCGTTAATGAATTCTTATCATTTAACAATGGTTTTCGGGCTAAAGCAATAATCCATATCTTTGCGCCAAAATACCGTTCGTTAAAACTCACTCTGATGCAGGAAAAAATAATCATCCTCGATTTTGGCTCACAATATACCCAATTGATCGGACGCCGCGTCCGCGAACTCAACGTTTATTGCGAAATCCACCCGTTCAATCACTTCCCTAAAATAGATTCATCCGTTAAAGGGGTCATCCTTTCGGGAAGTCCGTATTCAGTCAGGGACGAAAAGGGTCCCCGGATCGACCTGAGCGAAATCAAAGGCAAGTTTCCATTACTTGGCGTTTGTTACGGAGCGCAATACCTGGCCCATTTTTATGGCGGCGAAGTGGCAGCATCCGATTCGCGGGAATATGGACGCGCCAACCTCAAAGTAGTTGATAAGGATAGTGCATTATTGCAGGGAATCAGCGAGAACTCTCAGGTTTGGATGTCTCATGGCGATACCATCATTACGCTTCCCGATCATTATAAAATAATCGCCTCAACCGGTGATGTCGAAAATGCAGCCTTTAAAATAGCAGGCGAAGAGACCTATGCAATACAGTTTCATCCCGAGGTTTATCACACGACAGAAGGATCTAAAATTCTGGAAAACTTCCTTGTAAATATCTGCGGATGCAAACAGGACTGGACGCCTGACTCATTTATTGAAACCACGATTCAGAAACTGCGCGACACGATCGGAAACGACAAAGTCGTTCTGGGACTTTCGGGTGGTGTTGATTCATCGGTAGCCGGAGTCTTACTGCATAAGGCAATCGGGAAAAACCTCACCTGTATCTTTGTTGATAACGGGTTGCTTCGGAAAAATGAATTTCAGGATGTGCTCGACTCCTATCAAAACATGGGACTCAACGTTGTTGGTGTAGATGCCAGCGAGCGGTTCTGGAACGATCTCAAAGGAGAGCGTGATCCGGAGACAAAACGGAAAATTATTGGTCGTGACTTTATAGAAGTATTCGATATTGAAGCTCACCGGATTCAGGATGTAAAATGGCTGGCACAGGGAACTATCTACCCTGATGTGATCGAATCGGTTTCGGTTAACGGACCTTCGGCCACCATCAAATCGCACCACAACGTGGGTGGACTTCCTGC
>JANYLE010000364.1 GCA_025363795.1 Mariniphaga sp.
CATTAGTGTTGGCTTTTACTCCACCTTCATCAAGCTAACAGGTTTCACCACCTCTTTGGAACATTATTTAATTGCAGGAATAATTGCGCTGGGCTTAATTATTTTGTCCATTTACCTCCCAATAAAAACATCGTTTAAAGCGGCTTCGGATACACCCTCTTCACTTGTTACGGGAATCATTGCCTTTGGAGCAAGTGCTGCATGGCTAATTCTTTTTTCATTGCTGTTTAAAAAAGGGGCAGGCGTTCCCGTTTGGACCATTGAACTATCCGGGTTATTCATTGTAATGGTTTTATGGTTTCTCTTCTCCGGTTGGATGAAGCAGAATTGGAATGACAACCATCGCTTTTCGCTTGCATCCGGCGGATTAATGGCCAGCATGTTGTTTGGGTTGGTTACGCTGGTTCAGGCAGGCAATCAATTGGATATCATTTGTCAGGTGGTGTTTATTGTAATTGCAACAGGTTTAATGATGCTGCTGAGAAAGAGAATATTAAAAAGAAACGCACAGTAATTTTCAGGATATTAGTTAAGTAGTATAAATTAAAATCAATCAATATGGCAAACGGGAAAACTTGGCACGAAAAACATACGGAATCAAGAACATTTGGAAGTCGGTTAGCAGATTCTGTGGCTAGCGGAATGGGTTCATGGAAGTTCATTATTATTCAGACTGCACTGGTTGTACTCTGGATGGGTTTAAATTTAATTGGTTTGATCTATCATTGGGATGCTTACCCATTCATTTTACTCAATCTTCTTTTCTCGACCCAGGCGGCTTATGCCGCACCGATTATTATGATGTCGCAGAACAGGCAAAATGAACGAGACAGGCTGCACGCAGAGGAAGATTATAAAACCAATATCGCAGCGAAAAAGGAGATTGAAGCTTTGACTAAAATCCTCAACAAACTTGAAGTTGATAAACTCGATAAAATCATCGCCATGCTGGAAGAATTGAAAACTCCGGTTAAAGATTGACAATTGCATCAATCTTACTGATACATTTTCTACCTTCGCCGTGCCTTTGGAAAGGGGATGAACATACGTTTGTATATCTCTTCTTCATGGGGCAATAAGTTCTTTTGTAGCTGTTTGAAAAATTGTAAAAAAGATAATCTGACAATATATGAACATCAAAAAGTTCACTTTTAATCCTGTCAGCGTAAATGCTGTCGTAGTATGGGACGAAACGCTCGAATGCGTAATTATAGATCCTGCCTGCTTTTACCCGCATGAAGAACAACAACTCAAAGCATTCATCGAAACCAATCATCTCAAACCTGTAAGACTGCTCAATACGCATGGCCATTTCGACCATTTGATGGGCAACGGGTTTGTTGAAAAAACCTGGGGACTCAAGAGCGAAATACATCAGGAAGATAATTACCTCGTCGAACAGGCTGGTGGTCAGTCGCTGATGTTTGGTATTCCGATGCCGAAACCTCCGGTTGCCGGTCGTTTCATTGAAGATGGTGACGTGCTCACATTCGGAAATTCAACGTTAAAAGTCATCTTCGTCCCGGGTCATTCTCCTGGCAGTGTTGCATTTTATTCCGAAGCCGACAAACTATTAATTGGCGGTGATATCCTGTTTTTTGGTTCGGTTGGCCGTACAGATCTTCCGGGAGGCAATCATGAGCAACTGATCTCCGGAATATTGGAAAAACTAATGGTACTTCCTCCTGAAGTGACTGTTTACTGCGGCCATGGTCCTGAAACCAACATCGGGGCGGAAAAAATGAATAACCCATTTTTAAATTGAATCCCTCCGGATAAAAAATATCATGTTTTTATCGGACGAAAGGAGTTAAAATTGCAAAAGCAAATCATTAAAATATAAATAGAATGGCAATAGATAAATTTGTGAGCCGACATATCGGGCCACGCGAGAATGATATTCAGGAAATGTTGAAGGTGATCGGTGTTCGTTCGCTTGATGAGCTCATTGATCAGACAGTTCCCGCCAACATACGGCTAGAAAAACCGTTGAATCTTCCCAATGGACTCACAGAAAGGGAGTATTTCCGTAAGATTTTGAAAATTGCTCAGAAAAATAAAGTCTTCAATACCTATATCGGGATGGGTTGGTATGACACAATTACCCCGGCGGTTATTTTACGCAATATCCTCGAGAACCCCGTTTGGTATACTTCCTATACCCCTTACCAGGCAGAGATTTCTCAGGGCAGATTGGAAGCGTTGTTGAATTTCCAGACCATGGTTTGTGAAATGACAGCTATGCCGCTTGCCAATTCTTCTTTGCTTGATGAGGGAACTGCTGCTGCCGAAGCGATGCACATGATGCACAGTCTACGTTCAAGGGCGCAGGAAAAGGCTGGCGTGAACGTTTGTTTTGTGGATGAACTGATATGGCCGCAAACGTTGGATGTTTTGATCACAAGGGCTGAGCCACTTGGCATCGAATTGAAAATTGGCAACTTTAAAGATACAACACCTGATGAAACATGGTTTGGCGCCATTTTGCAGTACCCCAATTCCAACGGTGAAATTGAAGACTATGCTGGTTTCACGAAAGCAGTTCAACTCATTGGCGGGAAAGTTGCCGTGGCTACCGACCTGCTGGCATTGGCATTGCTCACACCTCCGGGTGAATGGGGAGCAGATATTGTTTTTGGTTCGTCACAGCGTTTCGGTGTCTCGATGGGATATGGTGGTCCGATTGCAGCTTTCTTTGCAACACGTGATGAATTCAAACGGGATATTCCGGGCCGCATTATCGGTGTTTCGAAAGATGTTAACGGTAAGAACGCCCTTCGTCTGGCATTACAGACACGCGAACAACATATCAAACGCGAAAAAGCCACTTCCAACATCTGTACTGCCCAGGCACTTCTCGCAACAATGGCAGGAATGTATGCTATTTACCATGGTCCGGAAGGAATTAAAGCCATTGCTGAAAGGGTGCACAATATTGCACGCTTACTGGCCCGGGAGATTACAAAATTGGGTTATGCCCAGGTGAATAAAAAGCATTTCGATACGATCCGGATTGACTTACCGCGCCACGTAAAACGCGAGGATATCGAATGGCTGTCACAGGATCTTGAAATGAATTTCCGCTATTTCGAAAATGGCCAGGTTGGACTCAGTGTTGACGAAACCACCAATATTGAAGATATTAACTGGATCCTTGAAGTTTTCGCGAAAGCGGCCAACAAACCAGTTCCCGTTATTGATTCTATTGCGGATGACCGGTCGGTTGATGCAGATATCAAACGGCAGTCAAAGTTCCTGAAGCAGGAAGTTTTCAGTAAGTACCGTTCCGAAACGGAGATGGCGCGTTACATCAAACGTCTCGAAAAGAAAGATATATCATTGGTTCATTCGATGATTTCGCTGGGATCATGTACGATGAAACTCAATGCAGCTACAGAAATGTTACCGCTGAGCTGGATCGAATTCAACGGAATACATCCCTATGTCCCCAAAAACCAGGCGATGGGTTATCATGAACTGATGGAAGAATTGCGTCGCGATCTGGCCGAAATTACCGGTTTTGCGGATGTCTCCTTGCAACCTAACTCGGGTGCTGCGGGTGAGTATGCCGGATTGATGGTGATCAGGGAATATCACAAGAGCAGGGGAGAAGGACACCGGAATGTTGTTTTGATTCCATCTTCAGCTCACGGAACAAACCCCGCAAGTGCAACAATGGCCGGTATGAAAGTGGTAGTTGTGCCATGCGATGAACGCGGAAATATTGATGTGGAAGCGCTTAAAGCTAAAGCCGAAGAATACAAAAATGAACTCTCCTGCTTTATGGTGACTTACCCATCCACGCATGGCGTTTTCGAATCATCGATTACCGAAATGTGTGACATCATCCATCATTTTGGCGGACAGGTTTACATGGATGGCGCCAATATGAATGCGCAGGTTGGTCTGACCAATCCAAGCCGCATCGGTGCTGATGTTTGTCACCTGAACCTTCATAAGACATTTGCCATTCCCCACGGAGGTGGTGGTCCGGGAGTTGGTCCAATCTGTGTTGCGAAACACCTCGTTGAATTTTTGCCAGCCCATTCCGTAATGAACAATGGTCATGTTGGAATTCACGCGGTTGCATCGGCCCCATGGGGAAGTGCTTCCGTGCTGACAATTACCTATGGTTATATAAAGATGTTGGGTGCAGATGGTCTTACCGAAGCAACCAAGATTGCCATTTTAAATGCCAACTATATTGCTGCGCGGTTGAAAGATAATTACGGAATTCTGTATACAGGCGAAAACGGCCGTGTTGGTCATGAAATGATCCTCGAATGTCGCCACCTGAAAACAGCTTCGGGTATTTCTGAAACAGATATCTCGAAACGGTTGATGGATTACGGTTTTCATGCGCCTACTTTATCGTTCCCGGTTCACGGAACATTAATGGTTGAGCCAACTGAGAGTGAATCGAAAGAAGAACTGGATCGTTTTGTCGATACGATGAATGCCATTTTTGATGAGATTAAAGAGGTTGAAACCGGAGTAGCTGACGCAACAGACAATGTGTTGATGAATGCGCCACATACGGCAGAGATGCTTACCGCCAACGAATGGAATCACTCCTATTCACGCGAAAAGGCTGCATATCCGCTTGAATGGCTTCGTGAAAACAAATTCTGGGTTCCGGTTGGTCGTGTAGACAATGCCTGGGGCGACCGCAATTTGTTCTGTACATGTGAACCGTTGGAAAGCTATAAGTAGAAGAGAAAAGGCGATAAGGCGAAAAAGGCGCATGGGCGATAGTATAAAATTTGAAATGATTTTTCTTTAGATAACATGATTAATTCTCCTGAAAAATTGATTCACTAATTCTCCCCATCTCCCATGCGCCCGTTCGCCGCTTCGCCACGTCTCCTTTTCGCCTCATCGCCTGTTCGTCGCTTCATTGTAATTAGTCACAATTTCAAAGCAATCAGATGGTTCTTTTTCCCAATGCAAAAATCAACCTTGGTCTGAATATTCTCCGCAAAAGGGAGGATGGTTACCACGAACTTGAAACAATCTTTTATCCGGTTGGCTTAAAGGATGGTTTGGAGTTTATTGAAAACAAGCAAAACAAGATCATCTTTACCAACTCGGGTCTCCCGCTGAACATTGATCCGGAAGAAAATATTGTTGTGAAAGCCTATCGTTTGCTTGCTGCAGACCATTCACTTCCGGGACTTGATCTTCATTTGCATAAGGTGATCCCTTTCGGTGCAGGGCTTGGTGGCGGATCATCCGATGCTGCTTTTCTATTGAAAGGGCTCAACGATTATTTTGAACTGGGGCTTTTTGTATCTCAGCTCAAAAAGTATGCGGTGAAACTTGGTGCCGACTGTTCTTTCTTCATTGAAAATAAACCGGCATTTGCCTGCGGAATAGGGGAGCAGCTCCAAACGGTTAACTTTAGCCTTAAGGGATATTTTATTGTAATTGTGAAACCTCCGTTTGGTGTCGGAACCAAAGAAGCTTATGCCGGAATCAAACCTTCGCTTCCCAAAAAGTCACTGCTTGATTCAATTCAGTTATCTCCCGATAACTGGCAGAATAGTATTGTAAATGATTTTGAAACTTCAGTATTCAAATTGTATCCTGAGATTGCTGCAATCAAAGCAAAATTGATCGATTATGGTGCCGTTTACGCATCAATGTCGGGCAGCGGTTCATCTGTATTCGGATTGTTTAAGATTGAACCACAAATAGCAGCCATTGATTTCCCTGCCGATTATTTTATCTGGAAAGATTGGATCAATTGAGTTTCGTCCTAAAAGAATTGTGAGAATATGTGCCCAATTGATAAGCTCGCAATATCGGATTCGTTATCTTTGACAAAGGATTGTACGGAGTAATTATCATTCAAATATTAACGAATATGAATTATACTATTAAGATTGCTGAGAATGACAAGGAATCCAGGAAGATAATAACGATGATCAAAGAACTTGCAGGTGATAGCCCTTTTGTGAGCATATATGAAGACGAAACCGGACTTTCATCCGAAATGGAGAAAGAATTGGATATGCGATATAAACAGGTATTGAAAAAT
>JANYLE010000384.1 GCA_025363795.1 Mariniphaga sp.
CGTGTAGATAAGTTCTTAACCCGTTATTCCAAACACATGGATAAGCGTAAGCAATAAGCAGTAAGATATTTTAATTAACCCCGTATTTGAACAGTACGGGGTTTTTTATTGTTACTGCTGACAGAATGCCCTGTTTCTCCAGCTTTCACGCAGTCATCGAATTTGGCACACGAATTGAAACAGTAAGTATCACCTCCTGTATCATGGAGGTAATGGACAAATTGTCATCTCTTTATTTTGAACATGGAAAACAAAAAATATAAAGGATCAAAAAATAACTTCTTATTCTCTAGTGCAATAGACGATCAGGACAATTTCATTCCGATTCTGGTCGATGGCGATGATGAAGAACTCAGCGATGTTGAAGTTCCTGCTATTCTGCCAATTTTACCGTTGCGCAATACGGTGCTTTTCCCGGGTGTCGTAATGCCAATTACTGTGGGAAGACAAAAATCATTGGCGCTGGTTCGTGAAGCCTATTCAGGAAATAAGCTAATAGGAACTGTTGCACAAAAAGACGGACAGATTGAGGATCCCAATCCTGATGATCTGTTTCAGGTTGGAACAATGGCCGAAATCCTGAAAATTCTCGAGATGCCCGATGGTTCAACTTCGGTAATCATTCAGGGGAAACGACGCTTCAGGATGCATGGAATTATAGAAACGAGCCCCTATCTTCGGGCAATGGTTCACGTGTTGAGCGAAATTTTGCCCACAAATAAAATGCAGGAATTCAATGCCTTGGTTGAATCTCTGAAAGATATGGCGTTGAAAATTGTAAAATCTTCAGGCAATATCCCATCTGAGGCGCAATTTGCCGTTAAGAATATTGAGAACGCCACTTTTCTGATCAATTTCATCTGTAATAATACTGATCTCAACGCTTTAGAAAAGCAGGAACTGCTGGAGTTTGACGATCTTCGCGACCGAAGCACCAAATTGCTTACCTACCTGATTCGCGAAGTTCAGTTGATCGAACTCAAGAAAGATATTCAGAAAAAGGTGAAAGTTGATATGGATCAGCAACAACGCGAATATCTTCTTCACCAGCAAATAAAAACGATACAGGACGAACTTGGGGGAAACCCTTCGGAACAAGAGGTCGCTGACCTTAAGAAACGAAGTGCCGAGAAAAAATGGAATCCCGAGGTTCAGGCAATATTTGACAAGGAACTTTCGAAACTCAGTCGGATGAACCCCGCAGCGGGCGAATTCTCGGTTCAGGCAGGTTACTTGGATACTTTGCTGGATCTTCCCTGGAATGTCTATTCGGAGGATAATTTTGACCTCCGCAACGCTGAAAAAATTCTGAATGAAGATCATTACGGACTCGAAAATGTAAAAGATCGCATACTGGAACATCTTGCTGTATTGAAATTAAAAGGAGATATGAAGTCTCCGATCCTTTGTCTTTACGGGCCTCCCGGGGTGGGAAAAACCTCTTTAGGGAAATCTGTAGCAAGGGCATTGGGGCGCAAGTTTGTCAGAATGAGTCTGGGAGGCTTGCATGATGAATCTGAAATCCGCGGACATCGAAAGACCTATATAGGTGCCATGCCCGGCAGAATTATTCAAAATCTGAAAAAAGCAGGTACATCAAATCCGGTATTTATTCTTGATGAAATCGATAAAGTGTCGAGTGATTTTCATGGCGATCCGGCCTCTGCCCTCTTAGAGGTTCTTGATCCTGAGCAAAATGGCGAATTTCACGATAACTATATAGATCTTGATTACGATCTTTCACGCGTACTCTTTATTGCTACTGCAAATTCATTGAGTACCATTCATCCTGCATTACGCGACAGGTTGGAACTGATTGACGTGAGTGGTTACCTGATAGAAGAGAAAATTGAAATTGCCAAACGTCACCTCGTGAGCCGCCAATTAAGCAACCATGGATTGACGAAGGACGATATTAAATTCTCTAAAGATGCACTGACCAGGCTAATCGAAGATTATACCCGCGAATCGGGTGTGCGCGAAATGGATAAGCAAATCGCGAAAGTAATCAGACGAGTTGCCAGAAAAATCGCTTTCAAAGAGGAATACAGTAAAAAAATGGGACCTGCTGAAATACGTGAATACCTTGGTGTTCAGCGGTTCAGCAAAGACAGTTACGAAGGCAACGAATACGCAGGAGTAGTGACAGGCCTTGCCTGGACATCCGTCGGTGGCGAGATCCTTTATGTCGAAACAAGCTTAAGTCAGGGAAAGAGTAAATTTACAATTACGGGTAATCTCGGCGAAGTGATGAAGGAATCTGCCACGATCGCCTTGGAATATCTGAAAGCACATTGTGGTTTGCTTGGACTAAAACCGGAAGTCTTCGAAAAGTGGGACGTACATATGCACGTTCCTGAAGGAGCTATTCCCAAAGATGGTCCTTCGGCCGGAATTACCATGGCCACGTCATTGGCTTCCGCTTTCACACAGCGGAAGGTTAAAAAAGGATTAGCGATGACCGGAGAGATCACCCTACGCGGAAAAGTGTTGCCCGTTGGAGGGATTAAAGAAAAAATTCTGGCAGCAAAACGTGCCGGAAT
>JANYLE010000388.1 GCA_025363795.1 Mariniphaga sp.
GGGAAATTTCTAAACAGTCTTTCAATAATAAGATTGTTTTTGTTGACGCATTGTTTACTTTTGGTGTTGTTATATACAATTCATCAACTTTAACAGGGAAATTTTAATATTCCTGAAAAGCAAAAAGTATTGATCTGTAAGATTTAGACATATGAAAAAAATTATTTTATTTGTAACTATATTATTGATCGGGTGTACTGTTTTCGCGCAGGATAATGCCGTCTCCAAAGGGTTGTCACTTCAGCTGGATTCAATCTGTAAAGCAAATAATATCAACCTTTGCAGTGTTTATTTTCGTACAGGGGGAGAGGATAAGGATAGCAACAGGTTTGATTCAAAAAATACTGCTTTCAGATTTCATGACAGTTTTTTAATTGTTAACGATCTTACATATTACAATTTGGACAAGCTGATTTTTTTCAAACTTGACATCAGATCGAATAATCCAAAGAAAAACCTCATCGAATTATATTTTCAGGGATTTTAATTCACAGATAAATACAAGCTATATACCGCATATACGCAAACCGGTAATTTAAATAAGCTAAGCGTTCTAATCGATATCGGATACTTAACCGGACAGGTTTGGTAACGCCGTTTTTAAGTGCGCGAATTATAAATGGTGCCTATAATGTGGGTGTAATCTCCTAAATTGATCTTCCGTTTTTCCAACGTCCACCCCAAATTTCCCGGTTTGCTGTTCCTCCAATAGCAATTCCCTAATCCACTCATCCCATTGCCCTTGCGGAGAAACCCAATCCTGATAAGGATTTTAAAAATATTTTCATTTATATTCAAAAATATTTTCAAAAATAATTTGAAGTATCAAAGTAATGACATAACTTTGGTATATAATCTAACTGATAGTACTCTTTTTAAACACATTCCACCTTTCTTACTTATTGATTCGTTCTTTTAATTATTGAATCATTCAGACGACCGACCGCTAAACTTTCATCGCTATTAAAAATAGCCCTATAAATTGGTTTGGCGTTTCGGAAAAATTTCCGAAAGCCCAAATGGACTGATTTGGTGTCTCGGAAAAATTTCTGACAGTCCAAATGAACTGATTTGGCGTCTCTGAAAATTTCAGACAGTCCAAATGAACTGATTTGGTGTTTCAGAAAATTTCCGACAGTCCAAATGAACTGTTTTGGTGTCGCAGAAAATTTCCGACAGTCCAAATGAACTGATTTGGTGTCGCAGAAAATTTCAGACAGTCCAAATGAACTGATTTGGTGTTGCAGAAAATTTCAGACAGTCCAAATGAACTGATTTGGTGTCGCAGAAAATTTCAGACGGTCCAAATGAACTGTTTTGGTGTTTCGGAAAAATTTCCGACAGTCCAAATGAATTATTTTGGTGTCTGCATCGAAATAAGGAGTTGTCTGAATGGAGATTGAAAGATTAAAATGATTTTTTGTTGAATTCTAAATATTAATTTAATCTTTAAAAATTTATGAAAAAGCTTGCTTTTAGTGCAGTTTATGTCATTCGATTGTCAATTGACAATGTTTTGGGATTGATTAAATCAACAATCAACCTGGCGGTTGCCGTGAAAGATGATTTGGGGGAGTTGAGCGTTGCAACGTTGAACCTGCTCATCGCCAACAACCTGCTTTTCGAACCGATGGTGAAGAACGCCCGGAAAAGCGCATTTACCGATCGCGTGAATCTGGCCAATACCAACCGGAAAGAGCGTTTTGCAGAAATCAAACGAATTGTAAAATTACACCTCAAAGGTCGTGATGCGACACGGAAAGCCGCGGCTAAAACACTCGATTACTTTTTCTCTACGTATTGGGGCATGATCAACGAACCTATGAATACTGTGACAGGTATTGTATCCGGAATTCTTGAAAAGTACAATGCCGACAGTGATATTCAGGCCGCTGCAGTAACATTGGCGCTCGATATGCTGATTACAGAATTTGAAGCTTCGAATAAAGCTTTTGATCTTGTTTACAACCAAAGGCTGGCCGATGATGCGGCGCACGAACTTTCGGCAAGCCAACAGAAAACATCGGTTTGCGATGCGTATAACGAGTTTTGCAGTGCCATTGAACAAGCCGCCAATTATACTCCCAACGAATCGGTGCTCACCCTTTTTAATAAGATGAATGAGCTTCGCAAAACCTACCATACGCTGGAGCCGGTCGCCAAGGAGAAAATTATAATTAAACCGCCGAAAGAAGAATGATCAGGCAGGAGATGATTGTTTCCGAAAACCTGATTTTTGGGACATTTCTCTTTTATTATTTAATATTGAATTATTAACGATTGGGGTAAATCGTAATCAAAAAAGGCCGTCGCAAAACAGATTTGCGATGGCCTTTTAGATTTTATAATGGTTCCGTTTACAACGAATTGTTTTTGATAAAGCTGAGCATTTCGTCGAGCTTACAGAAAGCCATTCCGACTACCGTATCAGCGGCGCCATAGTAAACGGCAATCTTTTCACCATCGCATAACGCAGCGCATGGGAATACGACGTTTGGTACATCACCTGTGAGTTCGTAGAGCTCAGCCGGGGCCAACAGGTATGGTTTTGTACGGTACAACACTTTGTCCGGATTATTGGTGTCGAGAATCGCCGCACCCATCGAATAACGAAAGCCGTTGCAAGTGTGGATGACACCATGGTAAAACAGCAGCCATCCTTCGCTTGTTAAAATCGGAACCGAACCGGCGCCAATTTTTGTACACTGCCATGCGCTTTCAGGGAAAGGAGTGACTTTCATTACACAACGATGTTCTCCCCAATATTTCATATCGGGACTGTAGCTGATGTAAATATCACCGAAAGGCGTATGGCCATTATCGCTTGGGCGGCTCAGCATTGCGAATTTGCCGTTTATTTTCTCCGGGAATAAAACACCATTCCTGTTGAAGGGTAAAAAGGCATTTTCGCACTGGAAAAATTCCTTGAAGTCGAATGTATAAGCGATACCAATGGTTGGTCCATTGTAACCGTTGCACCAGGTGATCCAGTAGCGGTCTTCGATAAAAGTTACGCGCGGATCATATTTGTAATCCGATTCAATCATTTCGGTATTTCCGGCCTGCATGGCAATCGGTTCGTGATTGATATCCCAGTTGATGCCATCTTTGCTGAATCCTGCGAAGATATTCATCTGTACTGCTTTGTTATCGCAGCGGAAAACCCCGGCAAAACCTTCGCCAAAAGGGACGACGGCACTGTTGAAGATACTGTTTGAACCAGGGATCGCGTAACGCCCGATAACGGGGTTCTGCGAATAACGCCACATCACGTCAGTTGAGCCTTCCGGCCTGTTTTCCCATGGTATTTTTACCTGCTTGTTCATGTTTGAAATATTTTAGATGATTATTCTGTAGTCCTGTTATTATTTTGTTCCAAGCTGTTTTCTGTTGTCAATCCATAGTTTCCGCGACGGTTTCTTCCTCTTCCGTTTCAGGGTTCCCGAAAGGGACAAACCACGAAACGAGGAATGACGGGATGGTTGCGACAAGTACCCACATAAAGAAAACTTTATAACCGACCCAGTCACTGATGTAACCGCTTAACATCGATGGGATCATGAAACCGAGGTTCATAATTCCGGAAGCAAAAGCATAGTGTGCCATTTTATATTTTCCCGGAGAAACCTGTTGCATCATAAACAACATGAGCCCGACAAATCCGAAGCCATAGCCAAAATATTCCAATACAACTGCCGATCCGATAACATACAAACTGGCAGGTTGGGTGAAGGATAAAAAGGCGTAAAC
>JANYLE010000404.1 GCA_025363795.1 Mariniphaga sp.
TTTCACACGTTTAAATTTTTGTAAGACATTAATATTCAATCCGTATTAGCAGCATCACTTTTTTGACAATACCACCGGTGTGGAACTCGCATGAAAAATTTAAACATCCTATTTTGTGTTTGTCATACCATGCTCGTTTCATTCGTTTATATCACTTTTAAGTTATTGTATATCTATGGATTGCAAAGCTAATCTTTGATTAACTTTGACCCCACTCATGGAACTCGCAAAGCGATAAATAGTACCTTTTGTGGCGGCTTGACATGCTTGTTTCATGAGTGTACTTCTATTTTTTTAACGTTCACATGGAATCGCCATGATAGGAAATATTTATTTATGTTTCGCAATTCATGGCTAACTCACCCTTCCTTAACTTCCAGCTATTAATTACAGCGTTCAGGAATACCATGATTTTAACTGATCCAGTGTCATTTTTGCAAATCCGGGAATCACAAATTCAGCATTTTTAAGATTTTCGGATTGACCAATACCAATACAGTGCATCCCACCGTTGCGGGCAGCATCGATCCCCGCCTGTGCATCTTCAAATACGAGACAATCATGTGGATAGATTCCCAATTCGATTGCACCTTTTAAAAAGACCTCAGGGTCAGGCTTTGCTTTGGAAACTTTAGTACCGTCAATGACTGCATCAAATTTTTGGGTGATATTGATTTTGTCAAGAATTGACATTGCGTTTTTACTTGCCGATCCCAGTGCGATCAATATGCCGTTGTTGTGCAATTCATCCAGGAACCGGATGACACCGGGAAGTATTTCATCGGGAGTCATCTTCTGAATATACGAAACGTACAAACTGTTTTTGGTGGCGGCCAATTCCTCCTTTGTCTTGATATCAATTTTTATTTTGCCAATTTCGAGCAGGATATCAAGTGATTCCATGCGACTGACTCCTTTTAGCCGTTCATTATCATGTTCCGAAAAACTAAAACCGAGATCATCAGCAATTTTTTTCCATGCCAGGTAATGATACCGGGCTGTGTCTACCACAACTCCATCAAGATCAAATAAACAGGCTTTAATTTTCATGAGAAAATAACTGTATTAATAAATTGAATATCTGTGCGTTCTTATGGAACTCCATGCCAAGAGATTTCCACACTGAACATTATTTTCATTCATTTTTGTACCACTACCACTAAATTATTTTTTGCGGCATGGTCGTTTCATCCGTGAATCATTTATTTTTTAGAGGTCCCGATTTTTCGGGACCTGTTTTGGACTTACTCTTTTGCAGCAACAATGTATTCTTTTACAAAGATAACCGAGACTCCTGCAGCAACCATTGATAGCCCGGCAACTCCCAGCATCAGAATGGCTTGTCCTCCCACAAGTGTTAAAACAAGGCTACCCAATAATCCGGCAGCGATTTGAGGTATTGTAATTGTAGCGTTGAAAATTCCCATGTAAACTCCCATTTTATTGGTGGGAAGTGCAGCCGAAAGAATGGCATAAGGCATGGCGAGGATTGCAGCCCAGGCGATTCCAAGACCAACCATTGAGAAAATCAATCCATACTGATTTTTGATAAAAACCATGGAGATGAGTCCCGCTCCGCCTAAAAGCAATGCAAGCATGTAAATAGTTTTGCGTCCCAATTTGTTGGCCAGCTTTGCCATTATTAGAGAGAAAAGCGCTCCGAATAAACTGTATCCTGCAAAGATTACACCTACCCAGTTACTGGCTTCGTTATAACCTGCTGAAATTGAATCGCCAGGAACAGTATTCCAAACGTTTTGAGCAACACCTGGAGTGGTGTAAACCCATGTCAGGAAAAGGGCAAACCATGAAAAGAACTGAACAATTGATAATCTCCACATGGTTACCGGGATCTCTTTAAGCAATTTTAAAAACGAAGGTTTTTTAATCTCCGCTTCTTTATTGGTCTGGTTGTATTTACGATACTCCTCGGGTGGATATTCTTTTGTCTTAAAGCTGGTCCACAAAACCGAAAGTAGGAGTGCCCCACCCCCAAAATAAAATGCCCAGATTACTGTCGGAGCAACTTTTTCACCGGGTGCCGGAATGTTCGATACCCCGATCCAGGTTAATATGAAAGGAAGGAGGGAACCAATAACCGCTCCGGCATTTATGAGAAAACTTTGTATCGAATATCCCCGGTTGCGTTGCTCCTCAGAAACCATATCGCCCACCAACGCACGGAAGGGCTGCATCGTAACATTAAAGGAGGTATCCATAAACAGCAGCATAAATGCTCCGAAAAAGAGGGGCGGTAATATATAGGTGAAGAATTCCGAATTGGGCATGAAAAACATTGCCAAAGCTGAAATAATTGCACCTACAAGAATAAATGGAATCCGACGTCCAAGCCGCGTCCAGGTATTATCACTGAAAAGTCCAATGATCGGTTGCACAATCAATCCGGCGAGCGGAGCGGCAAGCCAGAAATAGCTCAAATGTTCTACTTCTGCGCCTAGGGCAGATAATATCCGGCTGGTATTGCCATTCTGAAGCGAATAACCTATTTGGACGCCCATAAAGCCAAAGCTCATGTTCCAAATTTGCCAAAAAGAGAGTTGTGGTTTTTTTGCCATAATTTTTAAATGTCGTTTACGAATCAGTCTTAAAATCAGAAACTGGTAAATAAAAATTCATACTCAGATCACAAACACAAGTGCAACAAATCATCTAAAATTAAAATTCAGACGACAACAGTATCAAAATTTATAGATCAAGGGAAAGTCGTATACCTGCTACAGGATACGATTGGTTTTTGGGGAAGGACAATTGATATTCGGGGGCAAATATAAATCAGGAAAAGTAAAAAAGCAACAGATAACCGCTTTTAAATCAAAATAATATAAAATTTCTTGAAAAAGACCTTATGCAAACGTTTGCGAAAGCAATTAGCGTCCTATATTTTTTTTGTCGATTCGCGAATCACAAGGTTTGTATCGATATAAAATGTCTCGCCATGACCGATTCTTTGCGTTTCGATGCGCTTTAAAAGTACAGTTGCTGCTTTTACTCCCATTTTATAGCCGTGCTGATCGACGGAACTTAGGGTAGGCGTTGTGATATCGGAATAGCTTCCGGCCGAGAAGCCCATGATTGCTACCTTTTCGGGAACGGCGATGCCCATCTTCTGCAAAGTTTTCATTACTCCAACAGCGGTCAGGTCATTTACGGTGAATATTCCGTCGGGCGGCGATGAGAGTTGAATTAATTTGCGGGTTGCTGCAACAGCCAGATCAAATGAGTCAGCAACAATCACATAATCTTCATCATAGGGGATATTATATTCTTTCAGTGCATCTTTATATCCTTCGAGCCTGTATTTTCCGATGGCCAACGAGTCTGGTGCCGCCAGATGTGCAATTTGTTTACATCCTGACTCTATTAAGTGACATACTGCATTGTAGGCAGCTTTTTGATCATCTATAATTACGATGTCAGTGTCGAAACCAGTGGGTACACGGTCGAAGAACACCATTGGAATTCCGCTTTCTTCGAGTATTTGCAAGTGTGCAAAGTCGGTCGTTTGTTTCGAAATAGAAATAAGGGCACCTTCAACCCGGTTGGACAGAAGTGCTTGCGTATTTATAATTTCTCTGTCGTATTTTTCATTCGATTGGCAGATCATTACATTGTAACCAGCATCATAAGCAACATCCTCAATCCCGCTTATCACTGACGAAAAGAAGTAGTGAACAATCTCGGGGATAATTACACCAATGGTATTGGTCTTGCTGTTTTTGAGCGATAATGCAACTGCATTGGGTTTATAACGTAGCTTTTTTGCCAATTCATTAACCGCAATTTTCGTTTCCTTGCTAATATCAGGATGATCTTTTAAAGCTCTTGAAACGGTCGATGCCGAAATACCAAGCGCTTTAGCAATATCTTTTATGGTAATCTGAGTACTCATTAGTGGGTATAGCTCAATGAAAATGACACTCCTAAATTAATCATTATTTCGGATAAACAACCGCTATCGTTTTTGCTTCCTGAAATGGTGAGTATTCCTTCCACGGTAAGTCGTCAGGTCTTTAATGCTGTCAATTTGTATTTAAATATAACGATACCCTGGCAGGTTGGAATTTAAATGCACTATGCATTGTTTCACTGCATCCTAAACGCAGCTGCAGATTGATCAATTTCTGAATGGAAACATATTTATTTAATGTCTTTCCTTTTTCATACCTTTGTATCATCTCTTAAGCTAAACAGAACCGTTTTTATTCCTTAAACTAACGCAGTGAAAAATTTACTCAAAGATAGGTCACATTGGCTGGAAGTCTGGGCACGTTTTCGGACGGGGAATCAGATAGCCTTTAGTGAGATATATGAGGAATTTATTGACCGGCTGATGGCTTATGGCAGTAAGATAACGCGTGACAGGGAGTTAGTTAAAGATTGCATTCAGGATATTTTCATTGACCTTTATAGGCTTCGGCCTGATCTTCGTAATCCCGAATACATTGAGTTTTATCTTTTCAAATCACTCAAAAATAATATTGTACGCAAAGCACAAAAAGATAAAAAAATAATGAATCTGCCTGTTGAGGAGATGATTATTTTTGAGTTGAATATAGACATTGATCGGGATACCTTCGATTTGGAATCTGACCGACTTCGCATCGAAAGGCTCAAAAGTATCCTTCAGACTCTCGACCCTCAAAAACGGGAGTTACTTTTCCTTAAATTCAATTCAGAGATGAATTACAACGAAATCGGTCAGTTATTAAGCATAAATCCAGATACTGCTAAAAAACAAGTATATAGGCTGTTAGATCAGATTCGCGAAAAATATGGCCTGCAGTTATTGGAATTGTTTGTGATTCTTAAAAAAGGCTAAAAATATATTTTGGTCTTTATGTCCCTTTTTTCAATTCTGGTACTCTTGTGTTCAGAAACTTGAAAAATGACTCCACACGAACAACAATTTATAGAAAATCCACTTTTTTTGAGGTGGGTATATCATAATAACCTTACGGTTGAAAAATATTGGGAACAATATCTTGATGAACACCCACTTGAAAAAGAAGATGCCCTTGCTTTCAAAGGCCGTCTTAGTGAACTGAAATTTTCTGAAGAGATACTCAATCCCGAAGAAAGGGCACAAATATCAGCCAATATTCTATCCCAAATTAACCGGGAGATGCAAAGGAAAAGTCGACTAACGATCGTTCGTTCTTTGTTACGTTATGCTGCCGTGGCAATCTTCTTTTTTTGCATTGGTGGGCTCCAGGTCTATCTTCTTATGAACAAACATAATCAGTTTCCACAGGTTGCAAGTGAATCTTTTAAGGTGCCTGCATCATCAAATGGCCCAACACTGATTACCTCGAAAGGAGAAAGTGTAGATCTTCAGCGTTCCAGCTCAACGCTCGACTATACCCGTAACGGGGAAATTGTTCTGAATGAGGATTCAATTATGGCATCGTCACCCGATCAGGCGAACCAACTCAACCAATTGGTAATTCCTTATGGGAATCAATCAAAAATCGTATTGTCTGACAATACTGTGGTTTGGTTGAACGCGGGAAGCCGATTATTTTATCCGACTTCGTTTAAAAATAAAACGAGAGAAGTTACTTTATTTGGGGAAGCTTATTTTGAAGTTTCGAAGAATCCGGAAATGCCTTTTATCGTGAAAACCGCAACGATGGATATCCAGGTACTTGGAACTATATTTAACGTTTCGGCTTATACCGAGGATAATGTTGTTCAGACCGTTCTGAAAGAAGGAAGCGTATCCATCAGAAAAAAAGATGCCGGGTTTTTCGATAAGGATATCGTGATTAAACCTAATCAAATGGCAACGTTCAATAAAACTACAAGTGATACCAAAATATATGAAGTCGATGCTGAGTATTATACGCTATGGACAAAGGGATTGATAAGTTTTGAGGAGATTGATTTTAAGCGTGTTATTCAGAAAATTGAGCGTTTTTATAATATTAAGGTTGACTTTTCGGATCTCAATAAAGAGGCCATCCGAATTAGTGGAAAACTCGATTTAAAGAGAAGCAGAAAGGAGGTGATGGAATATCTGGAGAAAGTTTCTTTATCTAAATTTGTGCAAGTAAATGAAAATCTGTATGTTATTGAATAAGAAAAAACCGGAAAATGGTGGAACATTTCCCGGCTTAAATAAACACCAATTTATCTCAGTATTTATTAATTAAAACATTTCAAAATTATGGAAAAAAAATGGCTTATTAGCTTTCCTGACAGGGGAAGCCAAAAAAAACTATGGAAAATTATGAAATTGACCATTGGAATGCTAATTGGTTTTATTATGACGGTATCGGCGAACACCTATTCGCAAAATACCAGGCTGGACATTAACCTGCAAAACACTAC
>JANYLE010000377.1 GCA_025363795.1 Mariniphaga sp.
TAAGCGAACAGTCCCTTTATCAAACGAACTGTTAAACCACAAATATAAGAATCTTGTTCTTATTGATTCAGCTACAACTTCCAATCCACTTGAAACGTTAGTTCAAAAAGGGGTGTTCCGTCCTGCACTTAAACAATTGTCGGGTGACAAAAGATGGGCTGCAAGGATCAGGTTTCATGGCGATAAAACTGTGCTTCATTTTATGAATACTGCGCTTATAGCCATACCACATCCCATCTTGAAAGATGTTCAAGGTGTACCCATTTTAAAAGATATTGGTTCAAAAATAGAGGACAATAATTTAACATTTGAAATTAACACCAGAAAGATCCCATTATCCAGGTTATCTGTTATGAGTCCTGAACTTGGCAAGGAAACAAGAAATGTAGAAATAATAGACTCAAAACATGGATACTCGACCATAAATGTAAATCTTGATGGAGTGAAAATTTATGCAGTTGTCCAAGAATAAAATAAGAACATATTTAATCAATATTTTTAGGTAAAAATTGAAAAGTTTAGGTTGTTACAATTATAATTCGATAATAATTAACGCATTTAACTACAAAATCAGACAACTAAATTTCTATAGTTGTGACAGATAAGGGACAGGCAAAAATACCCTGCCCCAGCGTAAAATTACGCGTAAACTTCAAACCCGTATTTAAAACCCCCACGCTACTAATCACCTGGTCTGCCATCGAAGGGAAATCGTTGTTATTGCCCCATATGGCTATTTTTGTATCGGCAATCATCAGGTACTCCTCATCAGGGTATTTGGGTTGCACCACGTTCTTTGGTTTCTCCAAAGGGGTACTCGTTGTTGTGGCCTGGTAACTCTTACAATACGCAATCAACGGGACGCCTGCATTATTGAATAATACGTCTGCCATCAGAGCTTGATCTTTTTACCATTCCATTCAACGAGACCATCGATATGAACCGGTGTAACACGACCTGAAGGGTAATTTTGCACATCGACCGGGAGAATGCCCCACATACAGTTATCATGCCTGTTAAAAAGTAAACCTGCAGCAACAGCACGAGGGATAAAAACAAGCTCCCCGTTCTTCTTCACAAACTTGACCGAGAAAGTTACCTGTTTCCCACCAGGGGTTTCCTTTAACTCAAACTCTTTGAGGGCAAGGTTGCAGCTGATAAATTGAGGATCTGCCATTTTGTATTTTTCGGGTAAAACTAAATGGCGAGGATGCGTAAGGGAAGGACAAAAAAGAGGATGAATGTAATACTGATTTGAAATAGTCAGTTGCTTCAAAGAAAAAGTTAGTCCTGACAATTATTAAAGAAAAAAATGAGATGTTGATGTTAACTTCGGACTTTCGAAATTCTGATAAAATATCTGGATATTTGAAACAATCTGGCATTTTCCCAAATTCAGTCTTTAATCTGTTTTTCAGTCTAATAGAATCAGGACGCTACATTTGGGTCTTTTTGACTTTAGCAAAATTTATACATAAAGCATTGAACCATTATCAAAAACAGAAACTATCGTTATACTAATCCCATATATCAAAAAGTGCATGCTAAGGAAAGAGAATTATAACCTATCATAGGGATAAATGAGGTTTTTTTGTTCTTTGACGAAATTTGCAACTTCTTTAACGGTTCCAAAAGGTACACTACATTCACAGTTAAGATTCCAAGTCCGGCACCAACCATTACATCAGGCAACCAATGTTTGTTATTGGTCATCCGTAAACTACCAGTTGCGGCTGCCACAACATAACCACTATAAGCAATCCATGGGTCGCTATCCTTAAACTCTTTATATAATACGGTTGCATTTACAAATGCAGTAGTCGTATGTCCTGACGGAAAGGAATTCGGTTCACCATCTGGCCGGGTAATTTTGGTTGTAGTTTTTAGTGCATGCACGATGATGCCAGAAGCAAGTTGCGAGATCAATAAATATTTGGTTTGATCAAAGACATTATTTCGGTGCTTAAAGCCTAAAGCATCAAATGCATATATTTGAGCCGCAGGAAGATATTGCAGATAGTTTTCAACGGTTGTATTCGTCTGTGGCGTATGATCGTGAATCGTTTCCTTAATATTGCCGATGTTAAGCAATGCCCCTGCTGAAATCAAGCCTAAGGGGAGAATCTGATGTTTTAAAAATTGTTTATCACCTTTATTTTTCGTTTGTAATGTGTCGGATTGGGCAGAAACAGATGTAGTTAGATATAAAACGCAAATTAAAACAGACAGCAACAACTTCATAACTAAATTATTTAATAATATACTATTTTGTCTTACAACAAAATTAAAATCAAAGGGTTCAAAAAAATAAACTCATTTCATTTCCACCCTTTTTAATAATGACTAATTTTCTGACCTCTTTATTTCGATGTTATTCAGAATAAACAAACTTGTAATCCTCTGAAAAGGATAACTGCCGAATTCCCCAACGACTTTAATATTGATGAGAGATGCAAAATAGTTGTCATTTTTTGCTAAAAATAGGTCGCAAGTTTGTAGAAAATTAGTATTCGACAACTAAAGAAATGTACTGACTGATAAGCCTAAATTTCTACAGAATTTGGGCTTACTTTTGGATAAAAGAAAACGCGGTGAAGATACTCGTGATCGAAGATGAGAAAATGCTGTGCGAAACAATTATAACTTTCCTGGAAGGGGAAGGATACCGTTGTGAACAGGCAGGTACAGTTGAGATGGGTTCCGAAAAGGTTAAACTCTATGAATATGATTGCATGCTCGTTGACATCGGATTACCCGATGGGAATGGCCTCACGCTGGTTCGGGAATTAAAGAAATGTCATCCTGAAACCGGAATCATTATCA
The DNA here is from genome assembly GCA_025363795.1 of Mariniphaga sp. Classification (GTDB taxonomy): domain Bacteria; phylum Bacteroidota; class Bacteroidia; order Bacteroidales; family Prolixibacteraceae; genus JAAFHB01. Next base: position 2,824 of record JANYLE010000377.1, read on the forward strand.
TTTCGGCCAAAAACTCATTGGATGATAAGGTGCTTGGATTGGATCTCGGTGCAGATGATTACCTGACAAAACCTTTTCACCTGCCGGAGCTCAATTCACGCATCAAATCGTTGTTACGCCGCAGAAAGTTTGATGGACAAAAAGAGCTCGTTGTTGATCAAATCAGAATCTTACCCGATAACCGGCAGGTTTTTATCGCAGGTGAGCTCATTCCAATCACAAAGAGTGAGTTTGATTTATTGTTATTTTTTATTTCAAACCCGGGTCGCGTTCTTACCAAAGAATCGATCGCGGAACATCTGTGGGGGGATTTTGCGGACTCGGCAGATTCATTTGATTTTGTCTACTCGCACATCAAAAATCTTCGCCGGAAATTGCTCGAAAAGTCGGGAACCGATTACATCCGGAATGTATATGCAACGGGCTATATCTTTGAAATATAATTTGTGAATTATACCTTATGCGTGTTGGACCCAAAAATAATTGATACGATCAAAAATCTGAGATGAGACTTCAAAATAAAATAAACTTCCGCTTTATTCTTTTCACATTGCTTGTATTTGCAGTAGCAGGTGTGGTTTTTTATTTTGCGCTTGGTCGTGTGGTCGATCAAAATATCCGTGAGATGCTAAATTCCAGAAAGGCAAATATAATCCTGTATTTGCAACATGCTGATAATGAAAATATCATTCATGAATCTCCGGATCATACAATTTTTATCCGGCAAATTGCAATGACAGAAAAGCGCCGGGTTATTTCAGATACACTGGCATATGACCTCGACGAAAAGCAGTTGATTCCCTACAGGAAGATGGTTTTTGTGACAGCTGTAAACAATAACTGTTTTGAAGTAACGATATTACAGTCATTACTTGAATCGGACGATTTACAGCAGGTCATCTTCTGGTTTATGGCCAGTTTGTTTGTCCTGATCCTTCTTACGCTATTCGTTCTTAACCGATGGTTATCGGAGAAAGCCTGGAAACCCTTTTTCAGGAGTTTGACCCTGCTAAAATCGGCGAAAATCAGTGAAAACCATCCGGTCCGGTTTGACCAAACAGGCATTTCCGAATTCGACCAGTTAAACCGGACGTTGGAAGAGATGATTCAAAAGATGCAGGCCGATTTTCTCAACCTCAAAGAGTTTACCGAAAACGCTTCACACGAGATACAAACCCCATTGGCCATTATTAAATCAAA
>JANYLE010000446.1 GCA_025363795.1 Mariniphaga sp.
GGTGTACGCCAATCGCTCGAAGTACAAACCATGAATATGGCTTTGGCAGCTGCAAAGTTTATTGAGGAAAACCTCCGTTTCCCGGGTGGCGAAAAAGTGGAATGTGTAATTGCGGATACGACCTTAACAAGTTTACAAAATAAATTAAACCGTCAATGCCTATGAGAAAATCCAAATAATGTACAGTAAAAAAAATGTAAATCTGCTTATTTTGATTTATGAAAAATTGAATCAACTTTCTTATAAATATTTTCTTAAAATAATATGTTTTAAAACAAACCATTGAATTTAAAAATTTTCACCTATGCTAAAATGTAGAATAAAACAAAGAATTTGGGTAGCGAGCATGTTGCTTATATGCTTGCTTTCTTATGTTGAAATTGTATCAGCTCAAAACAGCGGAACCACTCAACAGTCAATTATTAAAGGTAAAATATCCGATAATAAAGGAAATTCTATTCCTTTTGTTAATGTGATTTTAAAAAACACGACTACAGGTGTAAACTCTGATACTGATGGGAACTTTAGTATTCCTGCTCCAAAGGGGGCGACATTAATATTTTCTAATATTGGATATTTATCTCAAGAAGTTACTATATCTAATTTTGATTTTATGAATGTAACATTAACAGAAAATGTACTTTCATTAGATGAAGTTGTAGTAGTCGGATATGGAACTCAAAAAAAACGCGACCTTACTGGAAGTGTGGCAACAGCTAACAATAAAGATATGCAAAACAATGCTGTTGCTGGTCCTGGTCAAGCACTGCAAGGCAAATTGGCCGGCGTACAAATTTCGCAAAATAGTGGCGATCCAAATGCAGGAGTGTCAATAAAAATCCGAGGCGTTGGAACTTTTGGCGCCAACTCTACCCCCTTAATCGTAATTGATGGAATAATTACTAATCAAGGTCTGGCGGATATCAATAATAACTCAATTGAAAACATTGTAATTTTAAAAGATGCTTCAGCCGCAGCTATTTACGGGTCAAGAGGTGCAAACGGTGTGGTTTTAGTAACTACGAAGAGAGGAAGTGAAAATAAGCATAGCCTACAATTATCTTCTTATTATAGCTTTGATAATGTACAACGCATTAATACGCCAGTAGATGCTGTAACCTATTCAAATATGATGAACGAGTATTTTGTCAATTCAGGCGCCACTGCACCATTTACAAACGATGAGATTGCTTCGTATAAAAAAAGCACCAATTGGCAACGAGAGATTTTCAGAACCGGCGGCAAACAAAATTATGAACTTACAGCAAGTGGAGGAACAAAAGACAATTTATATGCAATTAGCGCTGGCTATTATAAAGGAGAAGGAATTGTTATAAACGATACATATGATAGGTATAATTTTCGAATTAATAATGATGTTACACCATTTAAAGGTTTGAAAATTGGATCTAGCTTGGGATTAAGCTATGGAACACGAAAACAAGGGAACTCACAGCAAGCAATTAGTGAGGCATTGATTTATCCTCCAAATGTGCCAGCATATTTGCCAAATGGAAATTTTGGTATAGCTGATCATAATGGACAGCCAGTAACGATGATTTCTCCACTTATTGCTGCACTATTACCCTTAAACAAGGCAATAACATCTCGCGTATTGTTTAACACTTTCGCTGAATATGAAATATTAACCGGATTAAAATTTAAGACTAGCGTTGGCATTGAATATTTTAATGTAAACACTACTAATTTTAATCCAACATATGATTATGGTGTTAGTAATGTTAATACTTCCGCAAGTCTTTTTAGAGGGTCATATGAAAATAAGAACTTACAGTGGGACAATATCCTGACATATAATAAAACAATTAATGCAGATCACTACATTGAGCTCTTAGGAGGTTGGACTTTTCAGACAACCAGGACTGAAGATTTTACAGGATACAGAGAATCATTTTCAAGCAATGATGCTTCTCAGCAAATTTTAAATGATGGATCCAAAAACGATCAAGCGAGAGGTTATTATTCAATTTGGGCAATTCAATCATACTTAGGACGAATAAATTATTCATATAAGAATAAATATCTATTTACCAGTAATATCCGAATAGATCAATCTTCAAGATTCCCCAAAGCAAACAGAACAGGTATTTTTCCATCAGCGTCTTTAGGATGGGTTCTTTCAGAGGAACCTTTTATGAAAGATAAATTAGGCCAAGTAAACTTTTTAAAATTCAGAACAAGTTATGGAATAATAGGAAATCAAGATATTGGTGTTTATCCATATCAAACAACTCTAAGCCCGTCGCAATATTATTCGTTTGGCACGGGACAGACTGTTGTAGTAGGAACGGCACCCACATCAAATGTTAATTCAAATATTACCTGGGAAAAAACAGCCACAATGAACATAGGAGGTGAGATGAGACTTTTTGATAGCAAATTGAGTTTAATAGCCGATTATTATAATAAACTTAGTTCTGATATTTTAGTAAGCGTTGCACTTCCTTCAGTATCCGGACTTTTTGGAAATCCATATATGAATATTGGTAGTGTGAGAAACAGGGGTTTTGAGTTTTCTTTAAATTACGGGAACATGTTGGAAAAAAAGGATCTCACCTATGAAGTAGGGATTAATTTTTCAACAAATAGGAATAAAGTCATTAAATTAAATACTGATGCAACAATAATTACACAAGGAGGAGCGCAGGATCAGTGGGAAATGCGAACCCAAGAAGGTCATGAGATAAATCAGTATTATGGCTACGTTATGGTCGGTCTTTTCCAAAACCAAGATGAAATTAGTAAGTGGCCAACCCAACCGAATGCAGCTCCTGGGGACATGAAGTTTAAAGACTTGAACAATGACGGAGTTATCAATAGTCAGGACAGACAATACATTGGATCAAGTTTGACACAAGAAATGATAGGATTTAATGCAAGCGCGAAATATAAAAATTTCGACATTTCAATGAGCCTAAACGGAGAACTTGGAAGAAGCATGTATATACTAACCAACGGATTTAATTTGGTAAGAATGGGAGAAATAACATCCTCAATGTACAATGATCGCTGGACAGGACCAGGAACAAGCAATTATGTTCCCAGACTTGTTGCAGGAGATCCCAATAATAACTCAAGAATGTCAACATTCTGGTTAAGAAGTCAAAATTATCTACGTGTTCAGAATGTGCAATTGGGATATACACTTCCCACAACTTTTACTAAAAAGATAAAATTACAAAATCTTAAATTTTATGTTGCAGGCCAAAATCTATATACGTTTAATTCTTTTCCGGGATATGATCCAGAACTTGGAACTGGTACGTATCCAATTCCACGATCAATTTATTTTGGGATTAATATTGGCTTTTAATTTAAAATTAGACTAAAATTTATTTATTATGAAAAACTTAAAGTTTACTTTAATATTATTAATTGTCATTACTTTCGGATGTAATAAACAGTTAGATCTTCAGCCAATTGGACCCGTTTCAGACACAAGTTTCTATAAAACTGAAGCGGATGCAATGGCAGCTGTAAATGCTTGCTATAATTCACTCCTCAGAATTTCCTCACAAGGTGGTTGGGCTGTGTCAGGATGGGAAATCTATGGTGACATTATGAGTTCAGATGTTCAATCTCATCAAGATATTGTTGACTATGTTCAAATTCAACAATCGACATTGTTCCCTAACAATATGACCCTAAGAAATTTATGGCAAGGTGGATATGCAGGAATATACAGGGCTAATGTAGTTTTAGAAAAATTGCCTGCAATTAAAATGGATGAAGCGCTAAAAAGCAGATTAATTGGTGAGGCACAGTTTATTAGAGCATGGTGGTATCTTAGATTGGTTAAGATATTTGGGAATATTCCTTTAGTTCTTAAAACTTTGCAACCTGATGAGATGTATCCTCTTCAAGTTCCAAAACAAACCACATATGATCAGATTGAGAAAGATTTGTTAGCGGCAGAACTTGTTTTGCCCAAAACTTATAATTCCTCTGATGTTGGGAGAGCCACTTTGGGCGCTGCCAAGGTTTATTTAGCTGAACTTTATATGATCCAAAAACAATGGGCAAAAGCTCGAATTAAGCTTGAAGACATAATGGGTCTTGGAATTTATGGATTATTGGATTCTTATTCATCTTTATTCACAGGAGCAAATGACAATTCAATAGAGGGAATTTTCGAAATACAGTACACTGCTGGCACAGGCTTGGATCTAGGTAACTTTAATACTGTAATGTTTTCACCTAATGGCGAAGGTTTAACTGCAAATGGTGGTTGGGGATGGACTAGACCTACTCCAGATATTGTTAAAGAGTTTGAGGTTTCACCCAAAGAGGATCCACGATTAAGTGCTTCAATTTTTAGGAAAGGAGATATTTTTGAAGGTAAAGTATTCCAAGATAAAGTAAATGGCACTGGACTTGGACATCGCAAATGGTGTATTTCAGCAGCGATGGGTAGTGAGGTAACCTGGCCTTTTCAAACTTCTGCTAATTTAGTCCTTTATCGTTATGCTGAAGTGTATTTGATGGAGGCTGAAGTCCTAAATGAAATAGGAGAGTCGGCAGCTGCTGTAGGCTACATAAATAAAGTCAGAGCTAGACCTTCTGTAGACATGCCTGCTCTTTCAACTACATTATCAAAAGCGCAAGTATGGGAGGCTATACGTCATGAAAGAAGAGTCGAATTATGTTTTGAGGGAAAGACAGGATACGATTTGCGCAGATGGGGAATAGCAGGTACTTTTCTTAGATCACCTGAAAGGTGGCAAAATGATGTAACTCTTAATCCACAATATGGAGGTAATTATTTCAAGTTTATTGATGGACGGGATGAGTTACTGCCAATACCCCAATTAGAAATAGATATGTCGCATAAGACATTGGTGCAAAATCCTGGGTTTGGTCAATAAATAAAAAATCTGATGAAAAATCTCCGAAGCTTTTGGGCTTCGGAGATTAATACAATGATATTAAATACCAAACCAAATATTTCCTAAAATACTGAAAGCACCTTGAATGATTTTGTAATAATATTATGAATGAGACTCAATTATTGGGGATTCTCAACTTGAAATTTAAAGATTAAGGATCATTCAGGGTCGTTTAAATTCAGCACTTAATTAATTACTCATGAAAAACATCGCTTTTTATATTATTGCTTTTGTCAATTTAATGTCGATTTCGGAATGCAAGGCCCAACTAAATATTGAAAAAAAAATTGATATAAAAAAAATTTTTCTTGATCATACTAGTAACCAGTTGTTTTTGGGGAATCTCCCAATTTTAAGCCTGTCTGCCTCTGATTTTGTGATGAATGATATTGATGGTATGAAAAGTTTTAAAAATTGGAATCGCCTAAAACAGGATAATTATAAAGCTCAAATAAACATTTCAGCATACGCGAATAACATTATCCACGTCGAGGTTGATTTGAATACTGATACTTTAAATGCTCTGAAGGACTTGTTTTTGAAATTTAAATTTCTCCCATTAAACCCCGAGTCATGGTCGGAATGCAGAAAGGATTTCCACTGGATTCCGAATATTAAATCAAAACCATCACATGTTGCATCAGACCATGTTTTTCGTTCACCAGTCGTTCTAATGATGGCTGACAAAGTTGGAGTTGCTTTAATTCCAGATTTAGATCTTCTTGCTGAAAATAGGCCTGCTCCTTATTATCTGGACATGAGGTACCCTGAAAATGAGGCTCCGGAAATAATTTATGGTATTTCCAATTGTAGGGTTGAACCTCATCAATATTATTCGAAAAGCGGTGATCCGTTTGTTGTAAAAAAGGGAAGAATAAAAATGGGCTTCTATGTTATCCTCAGCCAAAACATTTCGAAGAATGAATTATTGAGAGAGACAAATAGCCTGCTGTGGAAAAAATTTGGCAAAAGCTACTTAATTTGTCATGAACCTCAGACTGTTCCATTTAAGCAATATGCCGAATACGGATACACAATGGCATTAAAAGAATTATGGGTAACTGCCCACTATCCAAATTCAGGGGGTATTACTCTTTCAACATATTTTGACCAGGATAAACAAAAATGGGGAGGACGTTCATTCCCAAACGATTTATGGTTTCATAGTTGGTTCAACAATATGCGAACTGCATATGGCCTTTATAAATGGGGAGAGAAACTCTCGAAACAAGATTGGAAACAGAAAGCAATTGAAGTCAGAAATCTAATTCTGAATGCTCCTGTAGAAAAAGGTTTTTTTAAAACTATATACAATTCACAAACTAAATCATGGACTGCCTCCGGCCAGGGTGGGGGTGAAAATGTATACCACCTGCCTGATAACTCCTGGACAGTTTATTGGTTATTACGGTTTAATCATGAATGCTTGTACGACGGAAAAACAAATAAATTCATTCTCGATTATGCCTATGCATTAATTGCATGCCAGCAGCCTGATGGTAGCTTTCCTACTCGTATATCTGTGGGAAACCTTAAACCGGATTCGGTTTTAAATGGTTCTGCATCTGAAGGGTTATCTATTTGGTTGCTGACCGAAATGCGTTTGAAAGGTCTTTTCCCTAATAATTCCGGAAAATTAGTTGATGATGCAATTAGGAAAGGTCTTAACCATATTCAAAGAGAAATACTCCCAAGACAAAAATTTGAAGATTTTGAGCTGTATTTCTCCTGCTCACCTAAACCTTTGGATTTTTATGATCCGGTTTCTGAAATGTACGGGCAAAACACACTTAGTATACAATGGTGTGCAGAGGCATTTCGCACCGGTTATCAATTATTTAAGTGCCGAAAGTATTATGATAGCGCACTGTATTGTGTCGACCTTCTGTGTTTATACCAACAGGTCTGGAACCCTCCCTATCTTAGTTTTTATGCTTTTGGAGGCTTTGGGGTAATGAATACTGATGCAGAATGGAATGATGCAAGACAAGCGCAATTTGCTGAGACGTTAACTAATTTTTATGATCTAACCGGAAACAAAGAGTATTTAGAGCGAGGTGCTGCTGCAGCAAGAGCTTCATTTGCACTAATGGTAATTGATGAAAATAAAGATGTCGCTCCGATGAATTTTAAAGGAACTGACAGTCAATTCGAAATCCATGGTGCTATGGCAGAAAATTATGGCCATTGTGGTTTGGACTGTCGTTCAGGTCAATCTGGATTTCACTGGGGAACAGGAAGTGCACTATGCACCAGCATAATTCTGCAAAACAAGTATGGGGACCTTTATATTGACCCTTCCCTCAAACATGTAGTTGGAATTAATGGTGTAGTAATAAACAAAGCGGAATTTATGAAAAATAAAATCATACTATCTATCGACAAATTAACAAATGATGAATATTTGGGAAAATTATCCTCGGGGAAAAAACCCAAAAAACTTATTGTAAATATCAATAATAGTGTTGTAACAACAATAAATCAGGAAAATTTCAAAATAAATAATAGTAAATAATAGTTCTATCGAAGACACTAATTAATTGTAATAATACATTAATTTATGAACAACAGAATTTTTTCGTCTACATTTTGTTTATTTGTATTCTTGTTTCAGACAGTTTACTCAACTGAATGGCCAGTACTAAAACATTATGATCAGGCTCATTTATCGAAAATTGTTCTTCCAATTGGGGGAATCGGAACTGGGACCGTTAATTTAGGAGGAAGAGGAGATATTCGTCAATGGGAAATAATGAATATTCCTGGAAAACAAAATCCTGGAGGGCCAAACCGAAATGATTTGGAAAGTATATCTCCTGTATTTTGTTTATACACAAAAACAAAGGAAGGGAAAACCATCACAAAATCCTTAACGGGACCACTTGAGTATTATCAATATGAAGCGATGATGGGTCAGCCTACTGAAAATCATGGATTACCACGTTTCCGGGAGGTGAGTTTTGATGCAGCTTATCCATTTGGACAGGTGAATCTTTCTGATAATGATGTTCCACTCGATGTGAAGATTAAGGCATTTAATCCGCTGATTCCCGGAGATGCGGATGCGAGTGGAATTCCAATTGTAATTCTGCATTTTGTTCTGACAAACAAAACTAGCCAACCGGTAATTGCCTCAATATGCGGGGTGATGGATAATTTTATTGGGATTGATGGCAGCAAACAAAAGCCTGATTGGAAAGGTGAACAGATGTTGTATGGAGTCAGCAAGAATAAGAATGAAATCCGATCTGAGAAAGGTATTCAAGGTATTTACATGACATCGGATGGAGTAGATAGAAATGATCCGGCATGGGGAACCATTGCATTAACAACCGATTCGAATGAAAATATCAGTTTCAAAACATCTACCTCACCCTTAGGTTGGGGTAGTGAAATCTTGTCATTTTGGGATGACTTTAGTAGTGACGGGAAATTGACAAATATAGAATACAATCAACCAGATAAACCGACTGGGGCATTAGCCACACAATTTGAAGTTCCAGGTAAAGGGACGAAAGAAATCTCTTTTTTTATAACATGGCATTTCCCAAATAGATTTGCTTGGTCCGAAACGCGGGTCGGAAATTATTATACGCTGCAATACAAAGATGCCTGGGACGTGATTAAAAAAACGTATAACAGATTGCCCCTTTTAGAGGAAAAGACGCTCGCATTCGTGAATGCTTTTATTAACAGTGATTTTCCTGAACCTGTTAAAGAAGCTGCTCTTTTCAATGTTAGTACTTTACGTTCACAAACAGTTTTCAGAACCGAAGATGGCAATATGTTCGGATGGGAAGGTGTGATGGATCGGGTGGGTTCTTGTATGGGATCATGCACACATGTATGGAATTACGAACAAGCAACCGCATTTTTATTTGGGGATTTAGCTCGCACAATGCGTTTTGTTGAATTTGGAGTTTCAACTGACAGTATTGGACTAATGAGTTTTCGAACTAACTTACCTATTGCAACTGCCCAAAGATGGGGAAAAGCTGCTGCGGATGGTCAAATGGGTACAATTATGAAAATGTACCGTGATTGGCAACTATCTGGAGACGATGCTTTTTTGCAAAAAAACTGGCCTATGGTAAAAAAAGCAATAGAGTTCTGCTGGATTAAAAATGGATGGGATAGTGATGTTGACGGGGTAATGGAAGGATGCCAGCATAATACAATGGATGTTGAATATTACGGGCCAAATCCACAAATGGAGCTGTGGTATCTTGGTGCTCTAAGGGCTGGGGAAGAAATGTCTAAATATGTGGGAAATAAAGAGTTTGCAAAAAAATGCAGAAGACTTTTTGAATTTGGAAGTGCCTGGACGGATAAAAATTTATTCAATGGTGAATATTATATCCAAGAAATCAGGCCACCCATGAAAGCTGAGAATATTAACCCGATACTATCAGTTGGAATGGGAAGCTTGAACTTCACAAATCCCGATTTTCAACTTGGAAAAGGATGTCTCGTCGATCAACTCGTAGGTCAATATATGGCACATGTTTGCGGATTAGGATATTTGATTGATTCAACAAAAATTGCAACAACCTTGAAAAGTATCATGAAATACAATTATCGGGAAAATATGTTTAGTCATTTTAATCATTTAAGATCGTATGTTTTTGACAATGAATCAGCATTATTAATGGCTGATTATCCATATGAACGTCCCCAATTTCCTTTTCCATATTACAACGAAGTAATGACCGGATTTGAATATGTAGCTGCAATCGGAATGCTGTTTGAGGGTCAAACTGAAAATGGGCTTTTATGCATTAAAAATATTCGTGACCGATTCGATGGTCTCAAACGAAACCCATTTGATGAAATTGAATGCGGACATCACTATGCTCGTGCCATGGCAAGTTGGGCCGCACCTATAGCAATTAGTAAGTTTCAATATTCCGGTGTTGAAAAATCAATTAAATTCACCTCCAAACCTGGAACTTATTTTTGGAGTAACGGCTATGCTTGGGGAACTTGTAAGGTTGATGGAAAGAAGGCTAATCTGACTATTATGTTTGGAAAGATAGAAATATCTCGATTTACACTTGCCGATCTGGGTTCAATAAAAATAAAAAAAATAATACTAAATGCCTCAGAAAACAACAATAGAATATTCGAAATAAAATAGGATTAACGATATCGAAGGTAATCGGTAATCCATAATTTATATCCTAATTTATCGTATAATCAATGGAATGATGTAGGATGTGATGATCATTATGTAAATGTAATGGTGAGTTCTGGGTTTTTCAGTGAAATTTGCAGTTTTGACTATCATTGGCCAAAATAAATGAATTGTTTCGCTTCGAAAATTACACCAGAAAACTTTAAAGTGGCTTTTGTTAATGCTGGATTATTGGGCGCTTATCCCTTCCCTTAAAATAAATGAACATTATTTCCAATTTTAAAATCGACAAGTAACGAATGATTTTATAACTATACTACATTGTTGACGAATACCTGCTGATTTGCTTGGTTTCCAATCTAGTGGGCAGTTCAAATATTTCGATTTGTATCTTTGGTCGTCGAAGTATTATTTCTTAGATCAAGACCAATAATTTTTCATGTAATGCTCGGTACAAATTCAAAACAAACTTATTCATATACAGGAAGAATTATGTTATTGTAAATTATCCTGCAAGATTTTATGGATCGTTTTATTTAATGTATGCTTTACAACATGCGGTTTTATTTGAATGTTTAATCGATTAAGCTTAATTTTGAAAAATTATTCATTAAATTTGCTTTTCAGATAATGCTTAATAAATGATACTATTAAAATAAAAATGTCTAAAAGAACGTCTTTAAAAGATATAGCAGATAAAGTTGGAGTTTCAACTGCTCTTGTTTCATATGTAATAAATGGTCAGGAAAAAGAGAAACGCGTTGGTAAAGAAGTGGTTAAAAAAATCAGGACAGCCGCTCTTGAATTAAATTATCAGCCAAACCAGATTGCCCGAAGTTTAAGAAAAGGATCAACAAAAACGATAGGACTTATCGTTGCTGATATTGCCAATCCCTTCTTTGGAAACCTGGCAAGGGTGATTGAAGATGAAGCGAGCAGGTTAGGTTATACCGTGATTTTCGGTAGTTCGGATGAGGACAGCGGCAAAATGGAATCATTGGTTGATATTTTAATAAACAGACAGGTGGATGGTTTTATCATAGTTCCTGCTGAAGGAACAGAATTGCAGATAAAGGCATTACAAGAGAAAAAAATACCCCTCGTGCTGACTGACCGATATTTCATAGATGTAACAACTAATTATGTGGCACTTGACAATTATGGAGCCTCCTTTGATGCAATCACCCATTTAATTGCAAATGGGTACAAAAAGATTGGAATGATCGCCTATAAATCAAATTTGATCCATATGCAGGAAAGGGTCCGTGGTTATATTGAAGCAATGAAGGCCAATAACCTGGAAAATGAAATTCGGTTAGAAGAGGTGCGCTATAATTATACAATGATCGATAATGAGAAAGCAATGAATAATTTGGCGATTGGCGAAAAGAAAATTGATGCCATATTATTTGCAACTAATTCATTGACTGTATCTGGTTTATATTGTATTAAGAAACTTAACCTTAAAATACCCGAAGATCTTGCGATTATCGGGTTTGACGGCAATGAGGCATTCGATTTTTTCTATACCCCCTTAACATACATTGAACAACCTATTGAAGAAATGGGAAAAGAAGCGGTTGGGATGTTGGTTGAACAGATTGACGGTTCCACAAAAATTGCCCATATTAAATTACGACATACATTAATTAAACGACAGTCGAGTTTATAGTTCAAATTTTACTCAAACAAGCTTAATCGATTAATTAAACTTTGAAATCTAATAAAAAATGAGACTAACAATAATTTACTTGGTAATCAGCTTCCTGACAATCCTGGACGCTTCTTCACAATCTGCCTTTAACGGACTTGAGATGAATATGGGTAATCTCTACCGGATGTCGGACGCAAAAACCCGTTCGATTAGTCCTGAAAATTATACCGGGTCCAAAGGTAAAGGAGGAATGGCCCGGTTGGAAGATAAAGATATAGCCAATGCGGCCAATGCCAGTAATGCAGCCCGTGATTTAGGGCAGGGCTGGAAGGTTAATCCCTTCGTGCGTATCAAGCCAGGAGAGACCTTTACAATTGCAGAAATTGAAGGGATGGGTGCAATTCAGCATATCTGGATGACTCCAACTGGAAACTGGCGATTTTCTATTCTGCGTATTTATTGGGATGACGAAACTGAACCGTCTGTAGAATGTCCTGTAGGTGATTTTTTTGGCCTGGGATGGAACAGGTATGCTCCACTTAACTCATTGGCTGTATGTGTAAACCCGGGGAGTGCTTTTAACTGCTATTGGGCTATGCCTTTCCGGAAAAAATGCAGGATTACAATGGAAAATATTAGTGATAAGGATCCTATGTCCTTGTATTATCAGATTGATTATACCCTGAGCAATGTACCTGCAGACGCAGCATATTTTCATGCTCAGTTTCGAAGGATGAATACTAATGCAACTTCAGATTATACTATTGTTGACAACATTAAAGGGAAAGGCCAGTATGTTGGCGTGTCTATGGCCTGGGGAGTAAATAATAATGGATGGTGGGGAGAAGGAGAAATCAAATTTTTCATTGATGGCGACAGCAAGTTCCCAACAATTTGCGGAACTGGTACTGAAGATTATTTCTGCGGATCATACGATTTTGATACCACAAAGAAAAATGAAGCTGGTGTTGAAGAAACTGTTTATACCGAATTCTGCAGACCTTACTCAGGTTTGCATCAGGTTATCCGGGGCGATGGACACTATAATGTAATGCAACGGTTTGGCCTTTACCGTTGGCACATATTGGATCCGGTACGTTTTGAAAAAGACCTGAAAATAACTATTCAGGATTTGGGTTGGAGACAAGGAGGAAGGTATCTACAGCAACAATCTAACATTGCGTCAACCTGTTTCTGGTACCAGACAGAACCTCATGCGAGCTTTCCAAAGTTACCTTCATGGCAACAACTTGAAGTAAATTAAAGTCTTTATAAGTAATTTATCAGAAAAACATAGTATCAACAAAACATATTTAAATGACAAACAGATTGATAGGACGCCTCCCCAAGGTAGGGATTCGTCCGGTTATTGACGGAAGAGAACGTGGTGTACGCCAATCGCTCGAAGTACAAACCATGAATATGGCTTTGGCAGCTGCAAAGTTTATTGAGGAAAACCTCCGTTTCCCGGGTGGCGAAAAAGTGGAATGTGTAATTGCGGATACGACCATTGGCGGTGTTGCCGATGCTGCTTTCTGTGCCGACAAGTTCGAGAAAGAAGGCGTGGGCGTTTCGTTAACCGTATCACCTTGTTGGTGTTATGGGACAGAAGTAATGGATACCAATCCTCTGCTACCCAAGGCTGTGTGGGGATTTAACGGAACAGAGCGTCCTGGAGCCGTTTACTTGGCTGCAGCCTTGGCTGGCTATAACCAGAAAGGGATTCCTGCATTCGGTATTTATGGTCACGATGTCCAGGATTCAAACGATACCAGCATACCAGAAGATGTGCAGGAAAAAATTCTTCGATTCGTAAAAGGTGGACTAGCAGTTGCACAAATGAAAGGAAAATCTTATCTGTCAATTGGAAGTACCTCAATGGGTATAGCTGGTTCAGTGGTTAATCCAGATTTTTTTCAGGATTACCTCGGAATGCGCAATGAATCGGTTGATATGACAGAAATTCTTCGCCGTATCGATGAGAAAATCTATGATCAGGAAGAATACAAAAAAGCAATGGCGTGGACCAAAGCAAACTGCCCTGAAGGTGATGATCTCAATGATACTAAAGAACAATCAACTCGCGAACGTAAAGATTGGGAATGGGAATTTGTGGTTAAGATGACCCTTATTTGTCGTGATTTAATGATAGGCAATCCTGTCCTGAAGAAACTTGGTTTCGGCGAAGAAGCAAGGGGACGCAACGCTTTACTGGCCGGTTTTCAGGGACAGCGACATTGGAGTGACCATTTTCCGAATGCCGACTTCACTGAAGCCTTGCTCAATTCGTCGTTTGACTGGAACGGAACCCGACAAGCTTTTGTATTTGCAACTGAAAACGACAGTTTGAATGGTATTACCATGTTATTCGGACATTTGTTGTCCAACACTGCACAAATTTTCTCTGATGTTCGCACCTACTGGAGTCCGGATGCCGTAAAACGTGTTACCGGTAAAGCATTAACCGGAATAGCAGAAAACGGAATCATTCACCTGATTAATTCTGGTTCTACCACTCTTGATGCCACTGCTATGCAGCGCGATAAAGACGGAAAACCAGCCATGAAGCCATTTTGGGAAGTTACCGAAGAGGAAGTTGCCAAATGTCTGGAAACCACCAATTGGTGCCCTGCCAGTAAAGGTTATTTCCGCGGGGGAGGTTATTCTTCTCATTTTAAGACAAAGGGGACCATGCCGGTAACCATGTCACGTTTAAACCTGGTAAAAGGATTAGGGCCAGTATTACAGATTGCCGAAGGCTGGACTGTTGAATTGCCTGAAGATATTCACGCTGTACTGGATAAACGTACTGACCCGACCTGGCCAACAACCTGGTTTGTTCCACGCTTAAATAACTCCGAACCATTTAAAGATGTATACAGCGTAATGGCCAACTGGGGCGCCAATCATGGGGCAATTTCGTATGGACACATTGGTGCCGACCTGATTACACTTGCTTCGATGTTGCGCATTCCGGTTTGTATGCACAATGTTGCTTCCGAAAAAATATTCAGGCCAAGTGTCTGGGCATCAATGGGAAGCGAAAAAGAAGCTGCCGATTATAAGGCTTGCGAGATTTACGGACCATTATATTCTTGATATTAATGCCGGAAACAAATGAAATATGCCATGATAAAATTCTGACACACAGCAGAATGACTATCATGGCAAGTTCCAATAGGCAGTTTAAAAATAAATTATAAACGCATGAAAAATATACTTTTTAATAATTGTCGACGGGGTATATACATCGTACCGCTTGTTTTTCTGGTTGCCTGTGCCTCTCCGACAAAAAAAAAATCAAATATGGTGAACCAGAAAACTAATTTTGTAAAGGGATCATACGGTTATGATATAGCGTTTTTTGAAAATAAAAATATTCAAACTATTGAATTAAAAGACGATCTGTCGAAGGCCAGTCTTCTTCTCTTGCCAGGTTACCAAGGGCGCGTAATGACTAGTTCTGCCAAGGGAAATGAAGGCACAAGCTTTGGCTGGATCAACTATAAACTGATTGAATCAGGTGAAGTAAGTAATCAATTTAATCCTTATGGGGGTGAAGAACGCTTATGGGTAGGACCCGAGGGAGGACCATTTTCAATCTACTTTCCAAAAGGTAAAGAACAGATATATGCAAATTGGATGGTTCCCAAAGAAATTGATACAAAGCCCTTTGAGGTGGTTACCCAAACTCCAAGTAGTGTTAGTTTCAGGAGAGAGTTTGCATTGCCCAACGCATCAGGTACAAACATGGAAATTGGTTTAGAGCGTTCTGTAAAGTTACTTACTTGTGTAGAAGCCGAAAAGGCGTTGCAGCTTTCGTTGGATACATCACTGAATTATGTTGCCTACGAATCGGAAAACATATTGACCAATAAAGGCAAATCAGCTTGGACTGAAGAAACCGGTTTCTTGTCAATTTGGCTGTTGGCGATGTTTAATCCATCTGAAGAAGGAGTCGTTTTTATACCGTTCAAAGAAGGAAGTGAAGCAGAACTGGGAAAAATCGTAACTGACGATTATTTCGGGAAAGTGCCTTCTGATAGGTTGGTTGTGAAAAATGGAGTAATATTTTTCAAAACAGACGGAAAATGTAGAAGTAAAATAGGCATTTCTCCTAAAAGAGCTTTATCATATTGTGGTAGTTATGATCCGATTAAAAGGGTACTTACATTACTTTGGTATTCAAAACCGGAAATGCCAGCAAAATATGTAAACTCTAAATGGGGCAATCATGACAATCTGCTTAGCGGGGATGTCGTCAATTCATATAATGATGGCCCAGTGGAAGATGGATCGGTTATGGGGCCGTTCTATGAAATTGAAAGTTCCTCACCGGCAGCAATACTTTCACCCGGTGAAAAGATTACCCACAAACAACGGATTTTTCATATTTCCGGTGATGAAACTAAGTTAAGTTTAATTACTGAAAAGTTGTTCAATTTGCCAATTTTTGCGATTAAGCAAGCCTTCAAATAAATATAAAATCATTGAATTTAACCTGACACTTCCCCGACGAATTCTCGACAATTGGGGCAGGCTGGGATTAATTCGCCCTCGTGTACTGACGCCATTAAATAACAAATAACTAATAATGAAAAAAAGTAAAGTATCTCTAATTAAAAGTCCTGATGGAACATCCTATCTGATTCCATTCATATTGATTACAAGCTTGTTTTTGCTTTGGGGATTTGCGCACGGCCTTTTAGATGTACTGAACAAGCATTTCCAGAATATTCTGAATGTATCTAAGGCTCAATCTGGATTTGTGCAATTTTCGCTTTATATTGGCTACTTCGCCATGGCTATTCCTGCCGGGCTTATCATGAAACGATTTGGGTACAAAAAGGGGATTATATTCGGGTTACTTCTTTTCGCGACAGGTGCATTTTTATTTTACCCCGCTGCTAAATTTGAATCTTTCTGGCCTTTTTTACTTGCATTGTTCATTATTGCGTGCGGCTTAACTTGTCTCGAAACAGCGGCTAATCCATATACAACGGTACTGGGACCAAAAGAAACAGCATCTCAGCGAATCAATTTTTCTCAGTCATTCAACGGATTGGGCTGGATTCTTGGGCCATTAATCGGGGGTTTGCTCATTTTTGGGTCGAACGAAACAGGTGCCGGAAAATTTGATTCGCTATTGACACCTTATATGTTGATTGGCAGCATTGTACTGGTTGTTGCAGTAGCGTTTGTTTTTACATCGTTGCCAGAAATCAAAGAAGAGCCCAATCATGCACAGGAAGAAAATCCTCCGATGCGCATGCTGCTGAAACACCCTTTTTTCATTCTTGCAGTGGTTGCACAATTTACATATGTCGCAGCTCAAACTGGAGTTAATTCATTCTTTATTAATTATGTAACTGAAGAATTACCCAATGTTCAGAATCCAATCATGCACTTGATGCAAAACCTAGGTGCTTTTGGTGAGGTATTTATGCCAAGGAATCCGGAGCAGGCTGCGTCACTTATCTTGGCTTTTGGTGGAATGGGGCTTTTTTGGGTTGGGCGTTTATTTGGATCTTGGCTACTTGGATTTGTTTCACCTGGAAAACTACTAATGTTATATGGATTCACTAATGCCATATTAATGTTATTGGTTGTTTTGGGGTTGGGCACTGTTTCTGTAGTTGCCTTATTCAGTTGTTATTTCTTTATGTCTGTAATGTTTCCAACGATTTTTGCATTGGGTATTAGCGATTTAGGGACGCTTACCAAAAAAGGATCCTCATTTTTGGTAATGGCAGTTGCTGGAGGGGCTTTCTGTCCCCCTCTGATGGGATATATCGCAGATACTTTCAATATGGCCGTTGGATTCTTGATCCCGCTAGCTTGTTTTATATTTATTTGCTATTTCGGCGTTATATCCGTAAGAAAATCAATTGCTAGCAATGGTTATGAAAAAGCCATACAATCGCTATAAGGAAAATTTAAATCAATAAAATATATTATTATCATATTTAAACGAAAATATTTTCTAATTATGAAAAAAATACTGATCATCGTATTGATTGTTATCCAGGGCGGATTTGCTTTTTCGCAGGATTTGGGAAATGAAATGTTTTCACTTTCGCAAATAAAAGAGGGACTAAAATCGAAAAGGGTAGGCAGCTACGATAAAACCGGTGGAAACGGAGATTGCCTGAATGGGATAAAAGACGGCCAGAAGACAACTATCATGGATGTTAAGGGCGCAGGCGTTATCAGTCATATCTGGATTACTTTAGCCCCAGGAGCTGATATACTTAACCGCAACGATATAATTATTCGTATGTACTGGGATGGAAATTCCTTTCCTTCGGTCGAATCACCCATTGGTTCTTTTTTTGGCAACGGATGGAATGAAACCTATAACTTCGTAAGCGCACCACTTGCTGTTTCACCTGGATCGGGAAAATCGTACATAAGTTATTTTGCGATGCCTTTTTCTAATGGTGCAAGAATTGAAATAGAAAACCAATCGGGTAAGGGAATAGACGCATTCTATTATAATATAGATTACGTAGAAATGAAAAAATTGCCGGAGAATAGCGGGCGTTTCCATGCATGGTTTAACCATGAAGTCACTGAAGCACTACCTGAAGGTGAAAATGAATGGGGAACCCTTGGAGAAACCGGAAAAAACACGACTGGCAAGGACAATTATGTATTTGCTGATATAAAAGGTAAAGGTCATCTTGTTGGAGTTAATTACTATGTCAATTGTCCATCTACGATGTGGTATGGTGAAGGTGATGAAATGATTTTTATTGACGGGGAAACCCTTCCTTCGATTATCGGAACCGGGACCGAAGATTTCTTCAACACTTCATGGTGCCCAAAGGAGTTATTCCAACATCCTTATTTCGGCTACCCTCGGGTAAATAATGAAACCGGGTGGCTTGGTCATACTCATGTTTATCGGTTTTTCATCACCGATCCATTCTATTTTGATAAATCAGGTAAATTTACAATTGAACACGGGCACAACAACAACCTAACACTTGATCTGGCCTCAGTTGCTTATTGGTACCAAGATAAAGCTTCTTCATTACCAAAATCGTTTACAAAAGAAGAACGCAAGCCCAAACCCATTATTGGAGCCGTCGATATTCATTTGTGGAGGAATGCGTGGCGGAATGACAGAGGAAAGAAAACTTCTTTGTGGGGGAATGAAAAATAACATTGTCAGTTTTATTAATAATAAAAGCATTGCCTGGTTTTAGCATAAGGAATAAAGATGGAGCCAGCCACCGACTTTTTTTGACAGAAATAGATAATTAAAATAGCTTCAATTGAAAACTTTATTCTTCAAAATCGGATTAATCTTTTTTTTCATTAGTCGAACTTTTGTTTGTTCTGCTGACTATAAAGATCAGATTTTAAAACTTGCCAGGATCGATTTACTGCCTTATTTTCAGGGGCAGACAGTTGTAAAACAAATTTCGAGCTACGACACTACGGGCGGAAACGACGACGGTTTTTCAGGTAAGTATTCGTACCTACGGAAAGAAAACGGAAACTTAGTCATTGCTGAGCTCAAAGGGCCGGGAGTGATTCAGCGAATTTGGACACCGACACCTTCAAACGATACCATCCAGTTTTTCTTCGACGGAGAGAAAACGCCCCGCATCGAATTAAAATTTATCGATCTTTTTTCAGGAGAAAAATACCCGTTTTCGAGACCTGTCGTTGGGAACGAGGTTGGAGGGTATTATTGCTATCTGCCAATTCCCTATCAGAACTCCTGCAAAATTGTATTTAAGGGAAAGATGCAATTTCACCAAGTACTTTACAGGGAACTGAAGGGAGATAAAACGATCTCGTCGTTCCCTAAAAAGCTCTCAAAAGAAGAGGACGAAGCACTTTCGTCGGTAATCAAAGTGTGGAAAAACAGTGGCGAAAATATCAGGACACTTTTACCTTCAATGCTTGAAAACGTTAAAACCGTGTCCAAAAGTGTGGTACTGAAACCCGGTGAAATGAAATCTATTTTCAGTACAACTTCCGGAGGACGTGTGGTTGGCATAGAGATTAAGCCGCAATTGCTTCTAAACAGCGAGTTTAAAGATTTGATTTTTCGTGCCCGCTGGGATGATGAACCGGTTGCCGCAATCAACAGCCCGCTTTCGGATTTTTTTGGCTATGCATTTGGAAAACCGTCGATGCAGTCGATGCTGGTTGGCGTGAAGGATGGCACCCACTATTGTTACATGCCAATGCCTTTCGACAAAAAAGCAAATATTGAGCTGGAGTTCTTAAAAAGCCCGCTGAATCAGTCAGCCGAAATCCCGGTTAACGTAACGGTCTATTATACCGATTCAAAACGCGCCTCCAACGAAGGGAAACTATATGCGGAATGGAAGCGCGCAAAAAAAGCGGAGATGGGCAAGCCTTACTTAATTCTAAATAAAACAGGACGCGGTCATTACGTGGGAACAGCTTTGCAGGCGCAGGGACTCAATTCCGGGATGACCGTATTTTTTGAAGGCGACGATGTTTGCACGGTCGATGGCGAGATGAGGTTTCACGGAACAGGTTCTGAAGACTATTTTAACGGCGGCTGGTATGCGCTTGCCGACCGTTGGGATCAGGCATTCAGTTTGCCGGTACATGGTTGTCTGGCTTATTCCATCCCATTGGCGCATACGGGTGGCTATCGTTTTTTGCTCACCGATAAAATTTCGTTTGAACGTGAACTGAATATGACGATTGAACATGGTCCGGAAAAAAATCAGATTCCGGTCGATTATACTTCGGTTGCCTATTATTACTGCGACAGGCCGCCGGTTTCAAACAATTTACCAGCTATGGAGTTACTGGAAAAAGTAAAATCACCCAACGTGCAGGAATACTGGCTTGCCTTACTTCCGGTTAAAGCTTTCAGCTATGGTGCATCCATTTCATACGAAGACTGTAAAGATGCGAAGAGCGGAAGGAATTATGAAGTCTTCAGACTTACAGCACCCGGTGATGGTTTTGCTAAGTTTGAACTGGAAGTTCCGTCAAACGGTGAGTATAAATTGTATATGTCGTATTTTAAAGGACCGGACGGCAGCCCATTTGAGGTGAACCAACGTCAGATTCCGGTAAAAAGGATGGACGGATATGCCGCTGAAAATACTTTTGTTGAAAAAGAATACATCGGATCACTTTTCATAAAGGAAGGAACCAACACAATTACGCTGAAAATGAAGGACAAACCTCAGAATTCGGGTAAAAACATGTTAATGGTTCACCGAATCTATCTTGAAAAAATAGTAAATAATTGATTGAATATGAAAAATGAAAACTTTATAACCTTGTTTTTAGCTTTTGTTCTGACTTTAATTTTTGGTTCATGTAATGGAGAGAATAAACAAGCGTCATTTCCGAAACTATTCAGCAATTATATTGCTTCAATTCATTACGATAAATTAGGGTCGGCTGAAGCACAGGTCAGCTATTCGGAAATATCGAAAAATATACTAAAAGTGTCGGTGTTGTTCAATTTGAAGGATACCATAAAGCAAAACGACTGGCAAGTAAATATTGCACCTTCCTTTACTCCCATTTTTAATTGGGCGCCGCATCTCACACCAACGGATGAACATATTATTGCACAGCATGTATTCCGGTCACCAGCATTAATAGTGGCCTCAAATGAAAAACAATTAACCGTTATTCCCGATCTTGATCTTCTGCAAAACGATAACCCGGTTGACTGGTACATGGATATGGACGCTACCCGTAACAAGCTTACTTTAGGTCTAAGTGAATCAAAAGTCAGAGAACATGTTCTCTATATCAGGAAACCAGGAGCTGTATATCCTCCTGGTGAAATAAAGTTTGGGTTTTACATCTTAATTTCTAATCAAAAAGATCATCTTTTTAACCCCTGGCGTGATGTAGCCTCTTTTTTATGGAAAAATTGGGGTGAAAAGGAATACAAAAATATGGTCTCGAACCGTAAAAATTTAGAAGAATATGTGATACATACATATAATTGGGCTTTTAATTCATGGAAAAAAAGTGTGTGGCAGGAGTTTAATATAAATGGCAAACAAGTGGGAGCACCTGTTTTTATTGTCAATACAACACAAAGCCCCAATTTCCCCGGTCAGGTGAATGAAAGGGAATTTCGTTCGATTTGGAACCAGGCATGGTTTAGTTCGCTCCGCTCTGCCCAGGGATTATACAGATATGCAAAACGGGTAAACAATACAGAACTGCTTAGTTATGCCTTAAAAACAAAAGAGCTCGCACTGGCATTTCCACAAAAACAAGGTTTCTTCCCTGGATTAATTGCAACCGAAATGCAATCGGTCGAAATTGATGGGAAAAAGTATAACAAATCAAAAGGATGGAAGACATCTTATTTTGGAAACTCAAACCGGAACCCGTATACATGGGATGCTCGACTTTCGCCTTACCATATTCTTGACATGAGTTTTACCGCTGATCAGATGCTTATGTGGTATGTTGAATTGGAGCAAGATCAACGATTATTAGATTACACTATCAGATATGCTGATGCACTCTTAAAAAAACAAACTGAAGATGGTTTTTTCCCGGGCTGGCTATCTCTTGACTCCCTTAAACCAATGAATCATCTGAATCGCTCTCCTGAGTCCTCCGCGTCAGTGTCATTCCTTTTAAACTTATACAAAATTACAAAAAACAAAGTCTATCTTGATTCAGCCTTGAAGGGCATGAACGCTATTATCGAAAACATAGTAATGAAGGGTCAATGGGAAGATTTTGAAACATATTGGTCATGTTCTCGCTATGGTAGTGATAATTTAGTGGGTGAAAAAGTGGGTAGAAATAATCAGTTTAAACAAAATACACTATCCATTTACTGGACAGCCGAGGCTTTGCTTAATTGTTATAAAGTTACTGGTGAGCTAAAATATTTGAAGTATGGCGAACGTACAATAGACGAACTGTTGATGTACCAGGCAACGTGGCAACCACCATATATTTATGTCAAGGCAATTGGTGGTTTCGGTGTTATGAATGCCGATGGAGAATGGAACGACTCAAGGCAAAGCCTTTTTTCTGAATTGGTTATTCGTTATGGCAAAGAACTAAACAGGACTGAGTATTCTCAACGTGGACTGGCAGCATTACGCGCATCATTCGAAATGATGTATTGCAGCGAAAATCCAGGAACAAAAGAGCAGTGGGAAAAAGTGTGGCCATTTTTTGGTCGGGAAGATTACGGGTTTATGATGGAGAATTATGGGCATATAGGAGTCACAGGTTCTGATGGCATCGGAATTGGGGAATTTACAATTTACGATTGGGGAAACGGAGCTGCATCAGAAGCATATAACCGAATTGTTGATCATTTTGGAGAAAATTTCATTGAAAAGCAATAACAAATTAAATACAAAACAGATGGAAAAATTAAATTCGATTCATTTAATGGTGTTTTTATTACTTAGTTCAATGTTTTTTTCTTTTTCAAAAGAGAAAGGCAACACTGATCCGGGCGGACACAAATTTAACGACTATTATCGCGGGAAAAACCTCGACCGGGTTGCCTTCCCAATTGGGGGCATCGGAGCTGGCATGTTTTGTATGGAAGGGACAGGAGCAATTTCACACTTGTCAGTAAACAACAAGCCAGAAATTTATAATGAGCCATTTGCCTTTGCGGCAATTAGCATAAAAGGCATTGAGAATGGAGCTAAAGTTTTGGAAGCACCTGTTCCCACATGGAAATTGTTTGGAACTGGTGGAACAGGTAACGGAAGTAGCGGCAGGAGCTATGGGTTACCCCGTTTCGAAAATGGCCGGTTTTTGCCCCGGTTCCCTTTTGCTTCATTGGAATTGACAGATAAAGATATTCCACTCCAGGTTGAGGTGTTGGGCTGGAGTCCATTCATTCCAACCGATGAAGATAATTCAAGCCTCCCAGTTGGCGCCATGGAATATCATTTTAAAAATAATACTACAAAACCAGTTGATGCAGTTTTTTCCTGGAATGCACGTAATTTTATTGCCGAAAAAGATGGACGGATTCTGAAAGCTAAAAATGGATTTACAATGACCAATGATGTCAAAGGAAATTCTTCAGATTCGGGATTATCTATTTTCGTTGATGACAACAGTGCAGTAGTCGATCATTGTTGGTTTCGCGGAGGTTGGTTTGACTCACTGACAATCCTCTGGAAAACGATAAAAAATGGAGAAATTTCAACAAATCCTCCGGTTATGGGTGAAGCACCCGGGGCTTCAATTTTCGTCCCTTTTAAATTACTTCCAGATCAGGAAAAAACCATTATTGTGAACTTTTGCTGGTATCTTCCCGAATCTAAACTTGCAGTCGGCAAAAATGAAAAAGCCGGTCCGGCTTTCAGTGAGAAACCATCTTCTGGCAATACTCCTGATCAGCAGGATGTTACTGGTTTTTTGGGGAAACATCTCATAAATACCTTTGATCCAAACGGTGACGGACAAACGGGTATTTTACAATCAGCTCCGTTTAAGGTAAGTAAACGATATATGAAGTTTTTGGTAGGAGGTGGCAACCTCAAAGAAAAAACATCTGTGAATCTTGTTATTAGCGATAAAATTGTTGAAACTGCTACTGGAAATCAAACTGAAACGCTTGAGCCAAAAATCTGGGATCTAAAACCTTATATTGGAAAAGAAGCTAGTATAAAAATAATAGATTTGTGCGTCAACCCATGGGGACATGTGCTGGCAGACAATTTTATTCTTACAGACAATAAGGATGAAAATCTGAGTAAGCTTTCGCCTACTTCGATTTTAATTGAAGATTTTGAAAAAGACAATTATGAAACATGGAAACCTGTAAATATTGAAGCAGGAGCATTGGCTTGTTGTCCAGGAGGCGTTTGCGAAATTCCATATTATAAACCGTGGTATGCAAAACGTTTTCAAAATTTAGGTGAAGTTGCTAGGTACTGGACAACTCATTATGCAGAATTAAAGAAGAACAGTGAATTGTTCCGTGATGCATTTTTCGCATCTACTCTTCCTGAGGAAGTAATTGAAGCAGTTGCCGCCAATCTTACAATTTTAAAATCTCCGACTGTCTTAAGGCAATCTGATGGAAGATTATGGGCATGGGAAGGTTGTGGAGACAATTCGGGCTGTTGCGCGGGAAGCTGTACACATGTATGGAATTATGCACAGGCTATTCCTCATTTATTTCCTGCCCTAGAACGAACGCTACGGGAAACAGAATTTAAAGTGAATCAAAATGAAGAAGGTCATCAAACTTTCAGGGCAAGTCTGCCAATTTCTGAACCAAAACATGATTTTTATGCTGCTTCTGACGGACAGCTGGGGGGAATAATGAAAATTTACAGGGAATGGAGGATCAGCGGTAATACAGAATGGATGGAAGGCCTTTACCCAAATGTGAAAAAAAGCCTCGATTATGGAATTAAAACCTGGGATCCTAAACACAAGGGATACCTTGAAGAACCCCATCACAATACCTACGACATTGAATTCTGGGGGCCTGATGGTATGTGTACAAGTTTTTACCTTGGAGCGCTGACTGCTTTTATTGAGATGAGTAAAGAATTAAAAGAGCCTTATGATTCATACAATGCACTGCTTTTAAGCGGTAAAAAATATATGGAAAATGATCTTTTTGATGGTGAATATTTTGTACAAAAAATAAAATGGACAGATTTAAATGCTGCGGACCCGGTTGAAGCATCCAAAAAATCAATGTCAGGCAGCTATTCTAAAGAGGCATTAGCAATCCTTCAAAAAGAAGGTCCTAAATATCAGTATGGTGCAGGTTGTTTGTCTGATGGTATATTAGGAATGTGGATGGCCTCGGTTTGTGGTCTTAATGAAATAGTCGATGACAGCAAGGTGAAAAGTCACTTGGTTTCAGTTTATAAATACAATCTGAAAACTGATTTAACTGACCATGTTAATCCCCAAAGACCAAGCTACGCATGCGGCAAGGAAGGTGGTTTATTACTTTGTACCTGGCCAAAAGGTGGGCAACTTTCACTTCCCTTTGTATATAGTAACGAAGTTTGGACTGGGATTGAATACCAGGTAGCCAGTCATCTGATGATGAAAGGCGAAGTTGAAAAAGGATTGGATATTGTCCGTGAATGTAGGGAGAGGTACGATGGTATTGTCCGCAACCCGTTCAATGAATACGAATGTGGTCACTGGTATGCACGTGCAATGTCAAGTTATGGATTATTGCAGGGATTAACAGGAGTACGTTACGACGCAGTTGACCACACTTTGTATATTGATTCCAAGATTGGCGATTTTAAAAGCTTTATTTCGGCTGATACAGGGTTTGGAAATGTAGGTTTAAAAAATGGAAAATCATTTGTAAACATTGTCTATGGCAATCTCGATATTAAAAAAGTAATCGTCTCTGGCGTTGAAGAAAAATAGTCATAACAGATTGTATGAAAATTTTAAATTTCATTTTTCTTTCGGTGCTTTCTTATATTGCCGTGGTTGCTAATCCTGATAGAGCATGGAAAGAATTGGCGCCGCCTGAAATAAATGGAGTTTGGATTCAACCAGCCAGGAATAAACCTGCGCGACCGGTATGGGGGAATGTTAATGGATTGCAGGTCGGCTTATCCCCACTGCCAGGTCCGCGTGGGTTGTTAAGGATTTACACTCCCTATCTGGAACATTCAGAAGGCATCATTATTAATTATGTTGCTATTGAACCAATTCCCGTTGGAACAGAATTCAGAGGATTTTCAGAATTAGAAATGAGTTCTATAGATAATAAACAGGGAAAACGATTCTGGAGTTCTGATGATTCACTAGCAATTGCTCCAAGACAAGAAGAATATCCTGCAAGAGGCCTTGTGAGTGGAATGGGTAACAAACAGACTCTGACGGTTTTTATTTTTGTTGAACCTTTTCAGAATGGAGCCAAAGTTTTCATCCGTCTTCGATTTTTAAAAGAAAAGCCTTATGAAGTTGAAATATCTACATTTAAACAGAAAGGTTCCGCTCCACTAAGATATTGCATTGTTACTGCGACTATGGGAAATTATGCACGACTACGTACCATCTTCTTTGAAAATAGAACGAAGTCCGCCGCTGATCTCTGGCCTCATTATAGGGGAGATGCTTTTTCCCCGCATTTTGCTTTTCCTATAAAAGAGATGATCCGGGACAAGAATAGAGGTGCCTACTTCATTGCCGCTCCCAACGAAAAAAATCCATCAGATGCAGAATATTCTCCTGGTACGAATTCACATTGGAAATACGAAGGCAAGGTAGCTACACAATACTGGCATTCCGAAAAACCTGATTCATCCCTTGAAGGGTTAGTTAATGGACGAATTGTTTATTGGGCCAGTAATTCTCCGATTCCGGGAGGTATTGCAATTGAAAATTTTGAAATGAAGGAAGCATTTAGGAATGGTGCAACCTATGTTTATGGCATAAATCCACTTCGGCCTGAAGAATTTATAAACAGACTTAAAGAGAAATAAATAATATCAGAGTAAATGCGGAAGAAGGGATGACTATTCT